>DOPG01000219.1:30258-31608 GCA_003513555.1 Rhodopirellula sp.
TGAATCACCCGGTCCCGAATCACCCGGTCCCGTGTAAACCAAACGTGAACCCCAACGCGCATCTTCGAAACCTTGGAACTGGAATTCACGCCCCAGTTGCCAATAAGTGCATCGATGTTCGATGGCAATCGACTCAACGACGGTTTGTGCAGCTGGGTCCATCACTCCACTCACCACCGGTACACCATGTTTGATGATCCCGGCCTTCTCAGCTGCAATCTGAGTCAGATCATTACCCAGCACATGCTGGTGGTCGAGCCCGATGGAAGTCACAACCGAGATGGTCGGAGCACAGACGTTGGTGCTGTCCAACCTGCCACCCAGACCAACTTCCAGAACAATGGCCTGACACTGTGAACGTTCGAAATGCAGCAATGCCAAGGCCGTTGTGAGTTCAAAAAAGGAGGGACCATCCTTGGGGGAGGTTGTGTCATTGGTGAAGGATGGAGATACCACTGCCTGCCTGATTTCCTGCACGAGCGTGACGAGATGTTCAGGTGGACAGGTCTCACCATCGACTCGGAATCGCTCTTCCAATCGCTGCAGATGGGGAGAAGTATAAAGGCCGGTGCGAAGTCCACTGGCAGTCAAAATCGCGGCAACCATTGCCGCTACCGAGCCTTTTCCCTTCGTCCCGGCGATATGAATCAGCGGAATTGGCGGTTTTGGAGACGAAGGAGAATACAGATATCGCTCCAAACCCAACTCTCGCAGAAGTTCAGACATTCTCTGCAGCCGAAATCGATATCGATTCGCACT
This sequence comes from Rhodopirellula sp., assembly GCA_003513555.1. Lineage (GTDB taxonomy): Bacteria > Planctomycetota > Planctomycetia > Pirellulales > Pirellulaceae > Rubripirellula. The sequence goes on from DOPG01000219.1 coordinate 31,018, forward strand.
TGAGACGGTCATTTTCTCATAGTTGATCTGCCCGTAAAGAAAGCTCAAAGCCTTCTCGTAGGCGTCATCGGGGGTTATTTGCCGAGGGAGTGTCGAATCGTTCAACGGAGCGGGCACTGCGTAAAAAGACAGAACGGGAGAAAAGCCAACGTGATGGCATTAGCAAATTGATTGATGATTCAGCACTGATTTGCAAGCCCCATTCACAAAATGAGGAGGTTTACGGTGCCAGAAATGATCCGGCGACATGCCGCAAATGAAACGATACAACCGTGTTGACGCGTGAGATCGCACCAGTTTCGTGACTTAGGCAACCATTTCGGGCCGGTCAGCGTAATACTACGGTGGAAATTTTGGCGCAACTCGGTTCAGATCGTATTGTTGGGTCGTGCTGAAGGTCTCCAGCACAAAAATACGAACACTTCGGCCACTGGCGGCGTAGCGTATCAATCTCTGGCTTTGGGTCTGCCCACGTTGCAGCACGGCAATTCGTGGCGTCGAAAGCTCGGAGGCCTTGTCGCATCCCGGCGTTTAATCGGCTCAATTGATCTGAAGTGACCGATTCTCCCCATGTTTGCCCAACTTTGCCCT
>DOPG01000018.1:0-8176 GCA_003513555.1 Rhodopirellula sp.
TAGTTTTAGCTCATCAATCTGCGAATCCAAAAGGTGCTAATCAACAGGACGCTGGCAGGATTACTGGCGTTGGAATGACCAATGATCCCCTACTGCAGTGCCAAGCAAAAAGGCACTGCAGTAGCTGGTACTACTGCGGTAGCTGGTACCCCAATGCAAGCCTCAAAGCCGAACGAAAAAGTTAGGCTGCCCTGAGCGGCAAAGTGCGTGGGGTGGAAAAAAGCCGGGGCGTCCTCTGGTGGGCAACATCGACTACCCAACAGTGTTTCAGCCCGGAGCAACCGTGTTTAGTCGGCAAACGTGTTTTAGTAAACAACCGCTTTGTTCACCAACCCAGATGAGCGGTCAAGAATCAATCGCATGTTCTTGCAACTGCTCAATCGATGCGAACTCAAGGGTCGACATATGACATGCTGCCAAATGTACGGGCGGCGCGACACCAGCATCGTATGCCTCTTTCCATCTGGCAGCGCAAAGGCACCACCGATCCCCCGGCACCAATCCGGGAAACTGGAACATCGCATTCGCCGTCGTGAGGTCATTCCCGCGACTCTTACTGAACTCAAGAAATTGGGCGGTAACCTCGACACAAACGACGTGCAAACCGGCATCTTGCGCACCGGTGTTGCAGCAACCGTCTCGATAGAACCCTGTCATCGGATCAGTACCACAAACGACTAATTCCGTTCCCAACACATTTTTACCTGGCATAATCAACCTTCACTCGCATTCGCGTCTTCTTTAAGGGCTTGAGTATCCCATGCCAGTGGTCTCATTGGCAATCGCCCCGGAGATCAACGAGAGGTAACAGCACAATTTCATCGTTTTGGGCGTACCTACCCAACCTCCCGCCCCCCTCAACCGACCAACCGGAACCGATCAACTGAGGCAAACAGCGTCTTTTGCGACACGATTCGTTTATTTGGGCTACAGGCTTTCGTGGACTGCGCACCCGCAGCGTTACAATTCTCGCCGATCCGCTATATTGGCCGCTCCGCGATAGTAGGCTTCGCTATAGTAACGGAGCATTGGTGAATTCCACGGTCATGCCCCTCAGAGATCAGCGTCGCTTGGCAGCCCTCCCTTCACAGAGGCCTCCGCCACCGCGGCCCACGTCCTGCAAATCAGATTCGCTGGAAATTCCGTGCGGTTCAATTCGAAGCTGAAATAGTTATCGACCCAAGGACAATCCGAGACGTACGCAATGGATGCAATTTTCCGAGATTTGACCGCATCGCAACGTGAAGCCGTCGCACACTTGGATGGACCGATGCTGATTCTCGCTGGCCCGGGTTCCGGCAAGACGCGTGTTGTGACGCACCGGATCGCCAACATGCTCAACAATGGTGTGCGACCTTGGCAAATCGCGGCGCTGACCTTCACCAATAAAGCTGCTGATGAGATGCGGACACGGGTCGATTCCCTTGCGCCGGGACAACCGGTCTGGATGGGAACATTTCATCGCTTCTGCGCACAGCTACTTCGCCGCCACGCAACCATGGTCGGTCTTGCTGAAAATTACTCCATCTACGATACGTCGGATTCCAAACAGGCAATGAAACGTGCGATTGCGGCTGCTGGTGTCTCCACTACCCATGCCTCGCCTGACCAAATCGCGTCGTCGATCAGTCATGCAAAAAATCGGCTGACTACCCCGGAGATGATGGAGGGGCACGCATTAAAACCGCGTGATGCGATTGCAGCACGGGTCTATCCTGTTTATCAGAAACAGCTACTGACCGCCAACGCGGTCGATTTCGACGACCTGCTTTTACACATCGCAAGACTACTTCGCGAGAATCCGGAAATCCGCTCCGAGTTGGATCATAAGTACAAGTACATCTTGGTAGACGAGTACCAGGACACAAACCTGGCACAGTATGCCATTGTACGTGCCCTGTCGATTGACGCTCCCAATCTCGCTGTCACAGGTGACCCTGACCAATCCATCTATGGCTGGAGGGGCGCCGACCTGAACAATATCTTGGACTTCGAAAAGGATTACCCAAAAGTCAAAACGGTCCGGCTTGAACAGAACTACCGCAGCACGCCGAATGTTCTCAGAGTTGCGGATCAATTAATTCGGCACAACCGGCGTCGAAAACCCAAAAAGCTGTTCACAGAGAACGAGGAAGGTGCTGCCGTCATTCTCCGTTTCTATGAAGATGGTTATCAGGAAGCTGACTCCATCGTGGACGAAATTTCCAATGCAGTCATGACACAGGGTTTGCGACCAAGTGATTTCGCAATTTTCTGCCGAATGAATGCGATGACCCGTTCACTGGAGCATGCATTTCGAAACCGCAGCATTCCCTATCAGATTGTTAACGGCCTTGAGTTCTATCAACGTCGAGAGATCAAGGACTTGCTCGCCTACCTGCACCTCATCAACAACCCAAATCATGATGTCGCATTAACGCGGATCATTAACGTGCCAACTCGAGGGATCGGTGCAAAAACCGTTGAACGCATCCGCGACCACGCGGATAAGCACGGCTGCACGATGCTCGAGTCTGCCCGGCAAGCAGACCGCATCGAAGGGCTTGCCAAGCGTTCGGCAACCATGGTGCGGAAGTTCATCAAGATTTACGACAACCTCAGTATCAAAGCGACGGCACCACTCGAAGACTTGCTGAGGTATTTAGTTGAAGAAATTGGATTCGAGCAGCATCTTGAAAAAACCTCGGTTGATCAGCAAGACGGTAACTCACTTGCCAATGTCGATGAGCTAATTTCTGCAGCTGTTGAGTTTGACCGCCAGCACCCCGACGACGGATCTCTCGAAGCATTTCTTGAACAAGTCGCTTTAGTCGCAGATAGCGACGCATTTGATGGGAGCCAAGAGCGAGTCACGCTGATGACCCTGCATGCTGCCAAAGGTTTGGAATTTCCGCACGTGTTCATCATTGGTGTCGAAGATGACATGCTGCCGCACAAAAGATCCAAAGAAAGCGAAGCTGAACTGGAAGAAGAGCGAAGGCTGCTGTTTGTAGGCATCACGCGAGCCAAGCAATGGTTACAACTGAGTTGTTGCAAACGAAGAGCGATGCGTGGAGATGTGCGACCGGTCATCCCCAGCCCATTCCTGAACGAATTACCTCTCGAGGAGATGAAACGCGTCGAAACCTCAAGGGAACAGGACTGGTTTGACGAGGATCCGTACGCCCATGATGATTCCGTTGACGAAAGTTATCCAGAGTCATGGGACCTTCCCGATGACGCCTCACAACAATCGGCTAAAACGTCGGGTGTAGACAAGGCCTCCCCCCCTCGGGAATTCGCTCCGGACGAAACCACCCAGCTCACCGTGGACGAACTGGCAGAAGCCGTTTCCCGAAAGAAGCAACAAAACGTGGCTGTCTCGATAGCCTCGAGCCTGAAGACGGCAGCCGACCTGCTTTCGAATCCTACCACCCCGCTCCGTGCCTACAGCGAGGGCATGGTTGTGAGGCATGCCGACCATGGCGACGGCACCATCGTGTCGATCACAGGCCGTGGTCCAAAACGCATTGCTCGAGTGCGTTTTGACGATGAAGAACGAAGTTTCCGTCTCGCTTTTGCAGACCTGCAAGTTCTTAAAGACTAAGATCACCAGCGCACGCTGCCCACGCTAACCCCATCCAAGCTATCGCCACGGCGGCACAAACAGCGATTTCGGCCTCCAACACTGATCGTGGCAGCGGTCAGTCGGCTCAAGGTTGGCCAAGAACTCTGTTTGGTCATCTTCTCAAAACGCTCTTCTGACCTTACCATTTTCCACTCTCGCGCCCGCGCACCAACCCGCTTAAGAGGCCACGATGTCCGGCACCGAATTCGATTCTACCAACGCCCGAGTTGGCGTGATCATGGGCAGTCGCAACGACTGGGAAACCATGAAGCATGCTGCGGATATTCTTGACAGCCTGGAAATTCCGAACGAACGATTGGTCGTGTCAGCACACCGCACCCCTGCACGCATGTTTGCTTATGCTCAGAAAGCAGAAGAGCGTGGAATCCGAGTCATTATCGCCGGGGCAGGCGGTGCAGCACACCTGCCAGGAATGGTCGCCTCGGAAACAACGCTTCCCGTGATCGGAGTTCCTGTGCAAAGCCGGGCATTGCAGGGCCTTGATTCACTGTTATCCATTGTCCAGATGCCCGGAGGTATCCCGGTTGCAACCATGTCCATTGGAACCGCTGGAGCGAAAAATGCAGGGATCATGGCCGCACGAATCCTTTCGCTCTCTGATGGTGCACTCCTATCGAGACTTGAAAACATGATCCAACAGCAAACAGATGCAGTGCTGGAATCAGCTGAACTGTGACTGACCCATAATCTTTATCAAATTCCAAGCTGATAAGTTACTCTGCAGCCAATGAACACCAAGGCCCCCTTAATTTGCGATACACAACTCCCCGGCTCGACGATCGGGATGGTCGGTGGAGGCCAGCTCGGACGCATGTTTGCCGTTGCCGCTGCCGCCATGGGCTACAGAGTTGTTATCTTTACCGATGCCGAAAACTCGCCTGCATCTCACGTTGCTGCCCAGACCGTTGTCGGTGATTTGAATGACGAGGCGGCAATCGATCGGTTCGCCGAGCAATGTGATGTGATCACCCTGGAATTCGAAAACATTCCCGCCACGACAATCGCACGCTGCCGAAAATTTGCCCCTCCCTATCCCGCCGCATCGGTATTGGCAACGGCACAGGATCGTCTCATCGAGAAAACAACGTTTCAAGATGCCGGCCTGCCCGTCACGCCGTTCAGAAAAGTACATGACAGTGCATCCCTGCAAACTGCTGCTGATGAACTTGGCTGGCCACTGATCATTAAGACCGCACGCAGTGGTTATGACGGGAAAGGCCAACATCGTATTGAATCCGCTGACGATGCCAAGCAGGTCCAATGGTCAGCGGCAACCGAATGGATTGCTGAAAAATGCATCCATTTCGAAAAAGAGGTGTCGGTCATCGTCGCACGAACCCCTGATGGACGTTCCGAAACCTTTCCAATTTTCGAAAACACGCACACCAACCACATCCTTGACATTTCAGTCGCCCCTGCCAGCTTGCCCGACAGCTTGTCGAAAGAAGCCCACCGGATTGCCGGCGCGGCAGCGGAAATCATTGATGTGGTAGGCCTCTTGTGTGTCGAATTGTTTGTGTCTGGTGAAAGCATCCTGATCAACGAAGTCGCCCCTCGCCCCCACAACTCTGGTCACCTAACGATAGAGGGCTGCGAGACGAGCCAATTTGAGCAACACGTCCGTGCGGTCTGCAATTTACCGCTGGGAAGCACTCAGCAACGTACCCCCATCGCCGCGATGGCAAATTTGCTGGGTGATCTGTGGACGCCTGATGGACAAGCCCCAGACTGGATCGCAGCACTCGCTGATCCAAGTCTTAACCTTCACTTGTACGGTAAAGCACAAGCAAAACCGTCACGGAAAATGGGCCACCTGACGATGACCGGACACGACCGGGAAACAGTGGTGAGACGTCTTGCTGATGCCAGATCGAAATTACCCCAAGCCTAGCGGGCATAAGACAAGCCGAGCCACACGCTCGCAAGACCGGTCAGCGTCGGCAGGCTGATATCCCCGCGGAACCAGAAATACTTCAAGCGTGATTCTGGTCTGCTGATCGCTTGCTGAAAAACAGGTAGAGGTACTTTGCTGCAACATAAACGGCAATCGCCGTCCACAACCCCGCGGCGTCGGCTGCAAAATCGAGCACATCCGGGTATCTGCCCGGAATGAAATTCTGCGTGATCTCATCAATAGCCGCATACGCCATCCCCACCAATCCAATAATGGCAAAACGCTTGAACCAATGCGGAGAATTTGTCACATAGCACAAAAGCCCACCAAGAAGAAAAAAAGCGGAAAAATGCTTGACCTTGTCATTGACTCCCTGATTCACTCCGAAACGTAAATCAAGGACTTCTCCCATATTCGGTAAGTGAGTGCCCAAGAATAAGCACAACCAGTACCCAGCGAGTACAACGATGGCCAAACGAATTCCAAAAATGGTTATCTTGGTTACCGGACGCATGTCTGCTCGCTCCATCGAGTAGGCTGGTAGGGTGACTTGAACAACGACGTTCTTCATGGTCTGCCGTTTCACGCCTCCCAACTTCCGTTCCTGTACCACACCTTTCATCTGCACCGTTTGCTTCTCCCCAACCCCGACAATCCCAATTCACTCTCCAATGAAGGTATGCATCGTGATTCTCAAGCTGATTGGCCAGTCAAATTCACTTCACTTTCAGGCATTTACGCTGGCAATGCTTATCGGCTTGGTAGGCCAGCCAGTCGAATCCATCGCGGATACTGCCTCCCCATCGACGACTGCGACTAGTGCAAATGGTGATGCAAAAAAGAGTTTTTTCAGAAGTAGTTCCAATCGTTCGGGAGTGGGAAAATCAAGACCAAAGCTCCTGCAACGCCTCCGAGAAAGGCTCTCTGGACTTCCCAAAGGCAATGCCAGCCAGCCCAACGAAGACCAGGCATGGAAGACACTCAAAGACGAATGGGTGGTGAGCCAATTCGGTGGCGACGGGCCAGTTGTGATCAAAGACAAACTGATCACCATGGACTTCGGGGATCCGTTAACAGGAATTCGCTGGGAAGCTGAATTGCCACAAGAAAATTATGAGGTTGAACTTGAAGCTCGGCGGCGTGAGGGATTTGACTTCTTTTGCGCACTTACCTTCCCGGTAGGAAAAAAACACGTCAGTTTCATTTTAGGAGGATGGGGAGGAGGCGTGGTTGGAATCAGCAGTGTTGATGGTTTTGATGCTAGCGAAAATGAAACAACTTCATTTCGAAATTTTAAAACGGATCAATGGTACAAAGTCCGTGCTCGAGTAGACGCCCATCAAATTCAATGCTGGATTGATGATAAACCCGCCGCCGAGCAGATTCGAAAAGGCCATGAATTCGACATCCGCTATGAAATGGATCAATGTGTTCCGCTGGGTGTTGCCGCATTTCAATGCAAATCTGAAGTGCGAAACATCCGAATACGTAAACTGACGATGTCAGAAATCAAAACTGCTGAAAAAGAAGCCGCAAAACCAACGGAGTGAGAGTCAAGCATGAGCGAGGGATTTCAGGAAGAGCTTTTTGACGCTGATAACCACTGGATGATGCGGGCATTTGAGCAAGCAAACGAAGCTTTGACTGCGGACGAAGTTCCCGTGGGGGCTGTCATTGTTCGCGACCACGAGATCATTGCGGCTGCGTCCAATCAGCGAGAGTCACTCCACGATCCCACGGCACATGCGGAGATGATCGCTATCACCCAAGCAGCGGCCGCGATCTCAGACTGGCGTCTGGAACAAACCACGCTGTATGTCACCTTGGAACCATGCGTGATGTGCGCCGGAGCCATTCTGCAAAGCCGCATTCCCCGGGTCGTGTTTGGTGCTGCTGACCCAAAAGCAGGCGCGGTTTGCAGTCTTTACGAATTGCTAGCAGACAGCCGCATGAATCACCAATGCTTGGTGACGGGCGGGGTGCTTGCCGAGCCCTGTGGCCAAATCTTGACAGATTTTTTTCGAGCCAAGCGTGCCTTGAAGCGTAAATGACAGCATGCCAATGTTGTGAATCTGTGCCGGTCCTGCAGATTCTCGGACTTTTACTGCTACACTGGCCAAAGAAGCTAACCCTCGCCGGTAAAACCGTCCGATACTATCCGCACAACCCGAAATAAGCAGACCGGACGCGATGCATTTTGCATGTTGTCTAGGCCAATCTTTTTCGGGGGCACACGGGAATTGCCCACTTGGGTGATGTGTGTAGGGAGGTAGAGCTCGATTCAATGCCGGACTCTATCGCAAAATTAACTGCAAGACGGTGGAACAAGCGATGTCGGTAAGGAAGCTGGCTTCAGGCGTACTCGCGGCACTAGCTCTTCTGGGCGGTGCTGGAATTGCGGACGCCAAAGACCCAATTAACGTGGTCGACCCATTTGAATTTGACCCAGATTTTCGCTGGTTCGAACCAGTTTACGATTTAGATCTTCTCGATATGAAACCCGAGAAACGGGCACATACCGGTTGGTTCGCTACCTACGACCGACTCAACCTCTACGCTGGCCGGCCGGAGGTTTTCAAGCCCGACACGGGCGAGAACCGACTCGACGGTGGCTGGGGAAATCGTTACGAGGTCGGGTTCATGCTACCCGGTGA
>DOPG01000018.1:8451-10882 GCA_003513555.1 Rhodopirellula sp.
GAGAGGTTGAATCGATATATCCCACCTGCCGACGGCGGTGGCGCGGATCAATATCCACCCATTACACAACCGTTTGGTTTTCCGGTCCGCCTCTCAGAAGCTAATAACCTGGGATCAAACTTTCGCTATTACAACGTCGGTGAAACACAAAACGTCTTCAAGTATCAAAGTTACGAACTCAATAAAACGTGGCGGATGACGCCCTACCACTACGGTGGAATTGTTGAGCCATTGGTTGGTATCCGTTACATGAAGCTGAGAGACATCAATGCCTTCAACAACTACACCAGCAGTATTTATCCTCCACCACCACCAGATCCTCCTGTTGAGCCACCGGCTGAGACACTGACCACCCAGAAGGACATTACACTTAACGATATGTTCGGCGGACAAATCGGATTCCGGTACTTCAAGCCACATAACCGATATGTACTGTCAACCGACTTTCGTGCCTTCTTCGGCGGCAACTGGCAGTCGTCCAAGTTCCAAACGATCACCGACTACACTGAATATGACGATGTTGGGGTCGACGCTGAGGTCGTGAACATGTCGACCATACAAACTCCAGCTATCTACAGCAAGAACTCAGAGTTCTACTACGGCTACGATGTCCGAGCAGAACTGAGCTACCAGCTTACTACCATGTTCTCGGTCCGAGCCGGTATGCAGGCTGTCCAGATCGGTCGTGGTTTGTGGCGAGGCGGTCAGGGTCTTCAAGGAACTCTGGATGGCGGCGAGAAAGATCAGGGTCTCTTCATGTTTGGTGCAACGTTTGGCATGAACTTCAATCACTGATTTGGTTGCTCGTCAACAGCTTTGGCGTTACTGATCAGACAAAACAACAAACGGCCCCGCAAAGTGAACTTTGCGGGGCCGTATTTTTTGGGGTATTTGCTACTGGCCTGAGGTTCCACCTCTGCAGAATTAGCTTTTGGCAAGCAATGAACGCAACTCTTCAAGCTCAACACTCAGTCGATGCCGAAGCGGGCTTTCCGGACGCAACTCTTCCTCGAGCAGTTCTTCTGCCTTATCGAAGGTCGCTTCATCTCGTTTGGGATTGTTGATGATTTCCCGAAACATGCTCTCCACAGTTGACTCAGTAAGCAAAACATTCTCCTTCGATGAATAAAGCCAGATCTAACTATTTCACACGCCAGGTATTTAGAAAATTTGCGTAATCAATCAGTATCACCCAACGCGTTCGCAGCGATTCTAGGGCAGTGCCCAAATGCCGCAAGGTCTATCATGACTCAAGCGGCCCAACTTCGCAAATTCATTGAGCAGAGACGGGGCTCGACTCAAAACCAAGTTCCGCAAGGTGACTTGCAGTTCGAGCGACGGTGAACCGAATCTGCTCGTCTGTGTGCTCGCTCGTGATGAAAAATCGCAACCTGGCTGCAGACTCGTCAACAGCTGGGTAAAGAATGGGCTGGACATTGATGCCGTCGCCCTTGAGGCGGTGTGAAAGCCTCAACGCTACCATTGAATTACCGGTAATCACCGGAATCACCGGGGTTCCCCCACTATCTCCGGTATCCATACCAGCTTCATGACACAAGCTCAAAAACAGCTCGCTTTTCGCTCTTAGCATCCCCACCCGCTCTGGCTCAGCATCCAATGTCCGCAAAGCAGCCAAGGCCGCACCCACCTGACCGGGAGGCATACCAACGCTGAAGACAAAACCAGGCGCAGTGTATCGCAGCAGCTCGATTAGCTCCTTGCAACCAGCAATGTATCCTCCACATGACGCTGCCGACTTACTCAACGTACCCATCCAGATGTCGACGTCGCGGGCATCAATTCCAAAATGCTCGGCCATGCCACGCCCCGTCTCACCCATGGTGCCAAAGCTGTGTGCCTCATCCACCATCAACAGACTTCGATGTCGCTTTTTTACTTCAATGAACTTGGGAACATCAGAATAGTCCCCATCCATGCTGTAGACGCCCTCAATTGCAATCAGAACGCGACGATACTGTGACCTGATCTCAGTCAGCATCCGATCAAGCGCCTCGTAATCGTTGTGTGGGAATGGTCGGCGGCGGGCGCCGGACAACAATGCTCCCTGGACGATACTGTTGTGGGCGAGGGAATCATGAATGATCAAGTCGCCTGGGCCGACCAGATGGCCAATAGTGGTCTCGTTGGTCGCATGACCACCGACCATCAGAATCGAACTATCGACCCCGATCCAATCCGCAATCATCTGCTCCAGTTCACCGTGGATCGGTTTTTCACCGGAAACCAGACGGCTGGCTGAAACACTTGTGCCATATTCCTGAATCGCATCGGCGGCACAGTTCATCACGGCGGGGTGCCCACTGAGTCCCAGATAGTTGTAGCTGGCAAAACTTATCAGTTCGTTGCCATCGACCACCGTGTGATCGCGCACGATACCATCGTGTACGGTGAAATAGGGGTTAGGGACCCC
>DOPG01000333.1 GCA_003513555.1 Rhodopirellula sp.
AAGGCCTTAAGGCAATTTAATGCCACCTTAGCGGATTATCTGACCTACATTTAAGTAGGAGCAGTGGCCTGTTTCTCCGACCAGCTGATCTTTCACTTACGACGCGAGAGGAAAAATGGCGATCGATCGGATGCAAGAACAGCTCATCCCCAAAAAACTCCAGCCCAGGTCCCGTTCCGATTCAATCGCACACTTAAGTGGTTGCTCCGGCGTCGCCCTTTGGTCAGTGGTTGTCATTGTGGGCACTTACATCCTCTACGGCCTCCTAGTCTGGCTGACTTCAGCAGCCCCCATTTCAATACTGCGGTAGGGTCCTACACAGGATTCTGTTTGATCCAATTTCGCCAAGTTGAAGCCCCACCGATTGTCTCATCCGATCACATCGGACGAGCGAAGCGTATGTCAAGGAAACCTGCTCAGTGATGGAGCCAGCCTGTTCAACGTCGCTGCTCCGTTTCGACGCAAAGAGGCTGTTTCCTGATCCCACCTTAACGAAGCACACCAAGCAACTCGCTCAGATCTTCTTTGCCCAAACCTGGTCGGCCCATTGGTGACTCACCCACGCATCTTTGGTAACGACCTCTCGCACCACCAAGTGTGTTTTTGACAGCTCGACGTACAGGAACGCCTGCTTGCCACCATTAAAATGACTGCTGTTGTCACCATTAAAGGCATCAATGTCGGCGTGATTGAAGGGTTGCCGCTGCGACGTTCCGTTCCAGCCAAAAATATCACGTCGATGCGTATGGCCAAAGAAGTTAGCAATCACGTGAAACGGTGCGACGGTCTCATGGAATGACTTGACATCCTGAGGATGCCACTCCATGTGCAAGAACTCCTCTTTGTCTTCAGAATATGGAACAGAATATCGTGCCAAATCGATGTGCTGAGTGATCACAACAGGGCGATTCGCGTCACCCATCTTTTGCAAATCGTGCTTGAGGAATCGAAGACTATCCATAGGGTTATAACGACGCCGCTGCAGATCAGGCCCAGACTGCCCCACGACGATTCCCAGATTGATGAGGTGCAGGTTGCCCCAGTCCCATGAATAGTGAAGTCCATTTGCCGAAACATTCTTGATCCCATTTCTGCGACGATTCCGGCTCTGGATGCCTTTCACCACCAATGTATCGCCTTGTGGCCCATCATGATTTCCATACACCTCAAAAACTGGATAATGCAGGATCCCGTCGCTCCCATTAAGTCCGTAGTCAGCTTCGAAAGCTGCAAATTCGGTTGCATGCATCCGTGGATAGACTCCCCCACGTTTGTCAGCGCTATCCACAAGATCGCCTCCATGAATGATGCCTGACATCCTCGAAACCTTGCCCGCACCGGCCTCCGCAGGAATCCTTTCACCAACCAAGCCGTTGAGAGTATTGACCAACCGCCGACAAATCCTTGCCGACTGCGGATCCATTGAGTCAGGATTCTTCTTATCCGCGAGGTAGTGAGTGTCGGTGACAAAACAAAATGCAATATCTGCGGCAGCTGAGCCGGCTCCGAGAAACGTGGGCAGTTCTTCCCCCCGAAGCTTGGCAACACTCGCGGTCAGGCCCGCAGCCGACAACAACGCCTGACGTCTGGAAAACAAGTTTGTGTGTACTACCATCGTCTTGAAACCTTCCTACTTCACTAAACCATCAGCCTTCATACCATTTCAACCACTCACGTGCTGTCGGGCAAACGTTCGGGAGTTACCGCCTTTGGTTTCGCCCCTGACCAAACGCATCACGATGGCCACCGCTGACTTACTGTGCGAATCCACTCGCGGGCAATTAGCTCATGTCCTTGTGGTAGCGGGTGAACACCATCCCATATCCAATGATCCGGCGCCACGGCATCAGCCGCTTCATCGAACATCATCTGGGTCTGCACATGCACAGCATGGAACTCAGCAGCAAGCCGCTTCACAATGGGTAACAACCGATCTACCTGCCTCCGCCACGCCTGATATGCACCTCGTGATTCAAGTCTTCCCGAAGGCAAAACAAACGGGTCGAGCAACACGAGCCGAAGCTCTTGATTCGCGTCGCGACTGGCCTTCAGCATGGAGCGATAATCAGCTTCCCATTTTTCCACATCAACGCCGCTGAGGTTGCGTCCAACATCGTTGACCCCAACTAGGATACTCAGCAGATCCGGCTCCAAATCGAGGGCATCCTTCTGCCAGCGTTTCCTTAAATCAGCAACTTTATGGCCACTCATACCGCGATTAAAAAATTCAAGGTTCTGACTGGGCAAATCAACACCCAGCCGCGCCGCGATCAAATAAACGTAGCTATGTCCCAAGTAATGGTTCCGATCTTTCTCGTTTCTCCCCCACTTCATGTCCGTGATTGAGTCACCTTGAAATAAAAGCCGGGCACCCTTCTTCAGTCTCGGACGCAGGTAATCATAGCCCTGCGTTGAACCCGCCTGCTGCCTTTTCACAGGCCCCGTTTCTTTCGCTGTGGCAGCCTCACCGATCGCAGCCATTCCAACAACAGCCCCCCCCTGCAACCACGCGCGTCGATTCACCTGTGCCATTGCCTCACTCCCAACACCAATCTTTGTAAGAGACCCAACCAGGCGGTCGTGTTACGAGCCGCCGCTGTTACCCTGACCTCGGTCCGAAATACGTTTTGACGGAAGTTTCCTTAACTGGCTATTTGACTCGAAAAAACCAGATGTGCCACCGGAAGCACCCCAGGCATTTAAGAAATCCACGAACGCTTCCTCATCATACCCATCACCCAACTCCAGTTCCTCCATATCCTGTGCGTGCAGTAACTCTCCAGCAGGAGACAGCACATACACAAATGGGTAAGCATTGATCGTAGGATAATTCGCGAGGAAAGCGTCTGCATGTTTGGACTGCGAGGCAACTTTCATGATCAAAAAATGCTGATCCAAAAGAGTTCGTACTCGCCCCCGCTTACGCATGAATTCAGCCAAACGCCCGCACCAATTACACCAATCCCCACCCACTTGTACAAGAATCCGCTTCTGTTGCTGCTGCGCCTTACTGATCGTCATGCTCAGATCAACTGCTGGATCACGATCGACATCGTAAACCGCAACGGTGTAGAACATGGGTATGGCTGACTCAAGCTCCGAGTCTGCGTCGGGAACGCTGCTAACTCCTCCTGCCGAACCGATCGTACTTGTTGGCAAATCGACCGAAACATCCACCGCCGGCTTTTCAAGGGAGGGACCGGAACTGCGACTCATTGCTTCTACCGGTCGCTGGGCTTGATCGCCGCCAGACACCCCTCTGCCCTGCCCCAATTCACTTCGCACATCACAGCCAGCCGAGCTAACCACGAACAGCCAAACCAACGCGAAACAGACACGATCCCACCTAACAAACACGACTACATCCCCCTTACATAACGACGACTTGGCCAACACCTTTCTTTTTGTGTTCGCATCGACCTTCATTATCATGCACTAAAAGACAGCACCTCAACAGCCTTGGGCCGAGAATCACTAACCAAGGCCTCTGCACCCTGCCCTGAACTCAAAACCCCAAATTCAACCGCTAGTTCCCCAACAGCCGCCCCGGGTACATCGCTGCTGTCATGAGCGCAAAATAAAGAAACCATAGGCCAAAAAGTATTACCCAGTCAGCAGGCTGGCCGAATGCGTCAGGAGGCATCACGTAGAGCAGTACGATCACGCAATCGACAAGTGA
>DOPG01000496.1 GCA_003513555.1 Rhodopirellula sp.
TGCTGAATGACCCACCCGCACCTCCGCCACCAGACGTTCCGACCCTGGAAGACGGAGACCCCAAGTTCCGGGAGCGTTCGATTCTCGAACAACTGGCGATTCACCGAAAAAAGGCTGCCTGTAACAATTGTCACCAAAGCCTTGATCCATGGGGCATTGCCCTGGAAAACTTCGACGCCGTGGGCCTGCGGCGTGAACCCGACAAGAAGCAAGACGGCGAAGACGAAACACTACCCACCACAACGAACAGCTTGCCCGGTGGAGTAGAATTAAGAAACGTGCAGAGCCTGAAACGTCATCTATTGAAAGAACGCCGCGATGATTTTGCACGGTCATTTGCAATTCATTTGTTGACCTACGCTCTAGGACGGCCTATCCAGCTGACCGATCAAAATGCAGTGCAGGATTTGGCATCATCCTTCAAGACGGACGACTACAGGCTTCGGAACTTCATCACCCAAGTTATCCTCAGCCCAACCTTTCGAACAAAATAGCAATTTCACCAACGACATCTTCATCAGACGTTTGAGGGAGAGAATCAATCATGGCAGCTAAATCTTGGCATCTGAATCGACGCACATTTCTTCGAGGAACCGGCGTCTCGCTGGGACTGCCATGGCTTGAATGCATGAGTGGTTCAACGCACGCCGCTGGCGTGACAAAGGCCAAGGCGAAAAGATTATGCGCATTCTATTTTGGTTTTGGGGTCAGTCTGCCCAAGGAGGATAGCGACCAAGCCAAATGGCGATGGTTTCCGCAAGGCGAAGGCAAAGACTTCAAGTTCACCGAGACACTGCAGCCTTTAGAAAAGCATCGTGATAGCCTCAGTATCCTGGGTGGGCTCTCACATCCGAACGGCCGCAGAATGGGCGCTCATGACACGGGAGACACGTTCCTGACAGGTGCTTTCCTTAACAACAAAATGTTGCAAAACACAGTGTCTGTTGATCAGGTCGCTGCTGCAACTGCGGCGGAAAAAACCCGATTTCCTTCATTGGTACTGTCAACTGATGGTGGAGTGGGAGAACCAACTCGATCCAGCACGTTGTCTTATGATCAGAAGGGACGCCCACTGCCGGCACTGAACCAACCACAGCAAATATTTGATCGTTTCTTTGGTGCTGGTGACGCGGATGTGCTACGCAAACAACGGCGACTGCGTAGCGCGGCAGGCATGCTGGACCGTGTTCTGGAAGACTCCAAATCACTGCGACGACGCCTGGGCAATCAAGATCGGGACAAACTTGATGAATACCTTGCATCAGTCGAAAAAATCGAAAAAGATGTGAAGCGATCGCAGCAATGGCTTGAAGTACCTCGCCCTGAACTGAACGATCAAGATCGCGAAATGCTTCATTTGGAAGCTGACGACGAGGCTCCCAAAAACTTCATTCGCACCATGTACGACCTGATCTATCTGGCATTCCGGACAGACTCAACACGAGTTGCGACATACCAAATTACAAACATGGCAGACTGTTCATCAAAGGCTGCCAAGTTCCCTCAACTGGAGGGATTCAAAGCTTCGCTACATACGCTGGCCCACGACTGGAATAAACCAGACGGTGCCGAAGCTCTTAGTCGTTGGGACCGATTCATGGCTGCGCAATTCTCTTATTTCCTGGACCGGATGTCTGCATCAAAGGAAGACGAGAGTTCGCTGCTGGATAATTCACTAGTGCTTTACGGCAGCAGCAACAGCACCACACACAACAACCGGAATTACCCTCTTTTGCTAGCCGGTGGTAGCGAGCTTGGAATGGACCATGGCCGGTACCTACGATTTGACGAGAAGATCCCCATGTCGAATCTTCTGTTGACCATGCTGCACTGTGTGGGCACGGAGCGGGAGTCTTTTTCTGACAGCACCAACGACCTGACAGAAATCCTGAAGCCCTAACCCGAATGGATGAGTCTAATCGGTTGGCAACTCTCAATCTGTCCGATCGCATCAAGCAAATTCAACGATGAGCAATGGTAAAATGCGATCGGATAGGGAATGGTTGAGTCCTGACGTTGGTTGAATTTACTGCTCGAGCATCCATCCCCACCACGAAGCGATTCAGCCACCCAACCAACATGCATTTGCAGATACAAGCTCAGAGCCACATTTATGGCCAGCCAAGGAGGTAAAATAACTCAAAATGTTCCGCGATTTACTTCATGGACCAACAAACTCGCAGGTAATAGAATAGTTTTATCGATAGCACAGTCACTGCAACGGTATAGTCACTGAGAGGTCCAGCCTAAGACTGCTCCCATTCCACGCCCAGCAGGTGCGGAACCTTATGCTACGATTCCTGCGATGCCCCCAGTCTGCCGAACTCGCATCGGCCGAAAAACCGACTTGCGAACCTTCAACCAATGTTGCCCCCATCACCAACAATCGATTGTTGGTTACCAATCAAGCCACCGCTCCCTGATCCACTTATGAAATATATTCTTATCATCGTCATGCTGGCATGCAGCATCTGCGGCCTTCAACCGGCGACAGCGGGAAGTGATGCAAAGTCACTTGAACTACTTGTGAAAACGCTCAACTCGACAGCTAGTCCTCAAGTGCGGACCATTTTGATGCGGGGCATGCTGAGCGGTTTGGCGGGACGCCGCAATGTTGAACCTCCGAAAGGCTGGAAAGAGCTGAGCAAAAAACTTAACGCGAGCCAACATGCGGAGGAACGCGACTTATTTCAACAGTTATCACAAATTTTCGGCGACACCGAAGCCACGGAACGAGCCTTGGCAGTCATCGAGGACACGACAGCTGATGCAGGAGCACGACGCACGTCTCTTCGCTCCTTGTTGGCCCAACAGAATGCGCAGGTGTCGACGAAACTGGAGAGCCTATTAGATGACCCCGCTATTCGCCTCGATGCAATTCGGGGTTATGCATCCATTGAGAATGCATCTGCTCCCAGGATCCTGCTGGACCGCTACAGCAAGATGGATGAGCCGATGCGACGCGCCGTAATCGAAACTCTTGCTACGCGCAAGGGCTACGCAACTGCACTGACGAACGCAATTGCTACAGGAAAAATTGACCGCAAGGACATCCCCGCTCATGTGGCACGTTCGCTAGACGTGCTGCTGGGTGAGCAATTCATCAAGGTGTTTGGTGAAATACAGGACCTATCTGCGGATCGGGCCAAGCTGATGGCCAAGTACAAAGCAATGTGCAGCCCCGAGGCGATGGAAAAGGCCGATGCTTCGCGAGGACGCGCGGTCTTTTCAAAAACCTGCGCATCGTGTCATTTGATGTACGGAGAAGGCGGGAAAATTGGACCAGACCTCACAGGTTCGAATCGCGCCAACTTAGACTACATTTTGCTAAACAGCGTCGATCCAAGCTATGATGTACCCGAAGGCTACAAGATGGTCTTGATCCAAACCGTAGATGGGCGACTACTCAATGGAGTGGTAGCTGAAGAAGATGCCAGACGGGTCATCCTCAAAACAGTAGAGCAACCTCAAGTCGTGATCGCAAAGGAAGACATTGAGGCGAGAAAGATATCCGCAAAATCGATGATGCCCGATGGGCAATTGGAACAGATGAAACCACAGGAGATGCTTGACTTGATCAAGTATCTCAGAACAACCGCTCAGGTGGAGATGGCAAAGTGAAGCAACAAATTTTTGTGAATTTGAACTGGTCTTGCGTAGCCCTGTATTTATTAACAGTCACCCATGCAGCAGTGACCGATGCCGCTGAACCGCGTAACGAACTGCCCAAGAAACAACATCGCACCAGTAATGCGCCGTTCCTGACTCCCGAACAGGCTGTCAAAAAGATGGCGATTCCTGAAGGTTTCGACGTCTCGATTTACGCTTCAGAACCAGACATCGCCGAGCCAATCGGGTTCTGTTTTGATGACCGGGGCCGCATGTGGGTGGCCGAGAATTTCAATTATCGAACCCGACGAGATCACACAGATGATCCAGTCAGCCGAATCCAGATTCTTGAGGACACCAATAGTGATGGTGTCTTTGACAAAAAGAAAACTTTCACGGACACGCTTACATTCACGTCCGGCTTGGCCCCAGGATTTGGTGGCGTTTTTGTTGGCTCACCACCCAACCTGACTTTCATTCCCGATGCGGACGGTGACGATGTGCCGGATGGCCCACCTCAGGTATTGCTTGATGGTTGGGGAATCAACGATCGCCACGAGACGTTAAACAGCTTCATTTGGGGTCCCGATGGCTGGCTGTATGGATGCCATGGCGTGTTCACGCAATCTCGCGTTGGGAAACCCGGTGACAACGATGAGGCGAGACAGTTTATCGATGGGGGTATCTGGCGTTATCACCCCACGCAGGAAAAATTTGAAGTCTATGCCCGGGGTTTGTCGAATCCGTGGGGCTTCGATTTCAACGATCAAGGTCAGGGCTTCGTCACATGCTGCGTCATCCCGCATCTGTACCATATTGTTCAAGGTGGCGTGTACACCAAACAAAGCCGCCCACACGTCAATCCACACATTTACGATGACATCAAAACAATTCGGACCCACAAAAACCGTCTGTCGGCACACGGGGGTGCGAGAGTCTATCTCGCTGATGCTTTCCCATCCGAGTATCGCAATCGCTTGTTCATGTGCAATATTCATGAACACGCCGTACTGACTGATATTTTGACCCCGAAAGGCTCAAGCTTCATTGGAAGCCACGGCGATGACTTCATGCCCACCAATGACTTGGCTTGGGTTGGATTCAGTGTAGAAACGGGCCCCGAGGGTGGCGTGTACGTTCTGGATTGGCACGACACCGATGTCTGTGGCAACACTATCAACTTTGCCAACAGCGGGCGAATCTATCGAATCACGCCCAAGGATGCGAAGCCAATTGAACGCCCCAACCTACGAGCCATGACTGATGCCCAGTTGGTCGACCTTCAATCGCACAGCAACGATTGGTATGTCCGGCACGCGAGGTTGCTGCTGCACTCAAGAACAGCTGCTGGAAAAATCGACAGTGAGTTAGTGCACGAAAAACTGAACCAACTATTCAATGATCCGAACACTACCAGCCCGAAACGCCTGCGTGCTTTGTGGGCTTTGCACGTGACTGATGGACTCAATACCGATCGACTGCATGCTTTACTGGATCATGACGATGAGTACGTTCGTGGATGGAGCGTCCAGCTCCTATGCGACCAAAGCAGCATTCATTCTTTTCAGACCGCTGCAACAACCAAAAAACCGGTTGTCAGTCGAGAAACCCATGCCAAGTTTGTTGAGATGGCAAGCCAAGACAGCTCTCAAATTGTGCGACTTTATTTGGCATCTGCTTTGGGGCGTCTGCCGTTTGCAGATCGTTGGGCAATTCTTGAAGGGCTGGTCTCGCATGCTGAAGATGTAGATGACAATAACCTGCCCCGGATGTATTGGTTCGCATTAGAGCCCATGGTTCCCAAGCACACCGACAAAGCACTCACTCTTGCAGTATCCGGAAAGATCCCAAAGTTGCAGGAGTTTGTGGCCCGTCGCATGCTTAGCGGGGAAACCGTGGTAGATCTAAGCTCCCCCAAAAAACCCAAACCCAAACCGGAGTGGCAAACGACCATCCAAAAAGTGGCTCCCGGGTTCAATGTCCGTAACGTGGGTGAAGGCGGCGTAGTGGAACACGAAGCGTTCCGCAATGCCAAGGCGGTCCAAACTCATCCTCTCAACAAGAATAAAGCGAGCAGCCTGCACCGCACAGTTGAAATACCCGAAGACAAGAAAACAACCCTGCAGATCCGAGTTAGCCACCACCCGCATGGTGATTGGCAGCTACGCGTTCTTGCTGACGGAAAGATGATTGAGAACCAACTGGTAAGTTCAAAGTCCGTCGGCAATGATGAATGGATGGATGTGTCTGTTGACCTGACCCCCTACGCAGGTAAGAAAATACGTCTGTCCATTGAGAATCATCCCAATAACTGGATGAACGAATGGGCTTATTGGAACAAAGTTGCCATCATCAGCGAGTGACCCATGAATTTCAGAATCGTTCTTGTTGCCTTGCTTTTCGCAGGGTCACTCAACGGATTGACTGCTGCTGAAAAAGCCAAAGTCGTGTTCATTTCTGGTACCCCCAGCCATGGACGTATGCATCATGAACATCGTGCCGGGAATATGATCCTGGCCAAGGCGTTGAACGATTCAGGCCTTGATATCGAGGCGAAACTGGTGCCGCACTACGGATACCCGAAAGACACCACGATCCTGCAGGACGCGGATACCGTGGTGATTTTCTGCACCGGCCATCGGGGTCACGTACTCAATCCCCATCTGGCCGAGTTCGATGCCCTGATGAAGAAAGGCACCGGGGTCGTGATGATTCACTGGGCCACCGAGGCGGAAAAAGGTGAACCTGGGAACAAGTTTCTGGATTGGATGGGAGGTTTCTGTGATCTCGACTGGTCCGTCAATCCACACTGGGCTCCCGACTTCACAAGCTTTCCAGACCATCCCATCAGCAATGGCGTCAAACCATTCAAGGTCAATGACGAATGGTACTACCACATGCGATTCGTGGACGGCATGAAAGGCGTTACACCTATTCTTTCCGATCTCCCACCGCTGGAAACACTCAAACGAAAAGATGGCGCCAGGAGTGGCAATCCAGCAGTTCGAAAAGCTGTCGAATCTGGTGAAAAGCAGCATGTTGCCTGGGCCTATGAACGCCCAGAAGGCGGTCGTGGTTTTGGCTTCACGGGTGCTCACAACCACAGCAGTTGGCAAAATGACAACTTTCGCAAAGTCATGCTCAACGCAATTTTATGGACAGCGAATGTCGACGTTCCAGAACAGGGCTGCCCATCACCGCAACCCAGTGACGAACAGATTGAAAACAACTTGGACAAGTAAGTCACACGCACTGAACGCGATTGACAGGCTTCTCAAACGATGCTTCTCGACGAGGCTTTCTAGCGACTCGCCTCCCAGCCCCGATTGAACTGCTTGGTCAAATGCTTGACGACCTGCGGATTTTCGGTTGCCACATTACGGGTTTCGCCGGGATCACCCTGGTGGTCATACAGCTCGACAAAAACCGGTTTGCGATCAGGGTCTCGATAGTCACGCCATAACACAAGCCGGTACCTGTCGGTCCGCATCGTGTAACCCATCAGGTGATTTTCAAAAAGATCCCGGTCCCAGCGATCACCTTGCTGCCGCATGATGCGACTTTCGACGTCGCGTATCAACGGGCCAAAGAAGGTCTGTCGCATTCCGGCTGACAAAGGATTCGCTGCCCACTCACGGAGCGCGGGATTGGGAAACTGGCTGAATGCAGCTCTCTTCCAAGGCTGATTGGGTTCCGTCAGCAGGGGAGCAAAACTGAGGCCTTCAAGATGCTCAGGCAGCGGAACTCCACTTAATTCGCAAAGCGTGGGATAGATGTCGACCAGTTCCACCAATGCATCCGTCGTTGCACCACGCTGCTTCATATCTGGAGTCCAGATCACCATCGGCACACGCGTGGCAATTTCATAGTTGGTTGCTTTACCCCAGATGCCCATATCTCCAAGATGCCAACCATGGTCTCCCCAAACAATCACAATGGTATTGTCCCGTACACCTGCATCTTCCAAGGCCTTCAGCATCATTCCAACCTGAGCATCAACATAGCTGACACACGCGTAATAGCCGTGCAGTAGTGTTACGGACAACTTTTCACCGATGGGTCCAGACTTAGGGATGCCATGACGAGTGCGCAATTCAAAGGAAGCGTGTAGACCGGTTGCTGCTCCACCCTCAGGCGGTGACTTCTGAGACGCAGTCTGGATTTTACTGCGATCATACAGGTCCCAATATTTCTTGGGTGCGATGAAATCGAGATGGGGTTTGACAAGACCTAACGCCAAAAACAGTGGTTGCTCGGGCTTATGTTCGAGATGGTCCTTCAGTGTTGCGATCGCCAACTGCGTGTTGAAACCATCACCATACACGTGATCCTCAACATCAGCTGCCTCGTAGGCTGGACCATGGACAAGGCCCCCCGCACCGCTGGGACCGTACTTAGCCAACATCGCCTGTTTGTTGTCCAACCACGTTTTTTGATTTTCTGGAAGGGCGTAAGCACCAGGGAGTTTTGGACGTTCGTACTGGCAAGTCTTCCACGCGGGTGCCCGACTCCACGACCGCTCATGATCGGTCATTCTGGCATGATAGATTTTTCCGCAATACACTGTTTCGTAACCATTGGCAATCAAATGCTGTGGCAACGTGACAATTTCCGGATTCAATTCACGGAAGTAAGCAGTGTTTTCTATCACACCGATCGTGTCTGGTCTTGCACCCGTCATCAAGCTTGCTCGTGACGGACTACAGATTGCCTGCTGGCAATAAGCACGGTTGAATTTCAAACCCTCTGAGGCCAGGCGATCGAGATGCGGGCTCTTGGCAATCGGTGAACCGTAACAGCCCAACTCGGGCCGGAGGTCATCGATAGCAATGAACAGGATATTGGGGCTTGTTTGGCCGAAAGCCTGTGAAAAGGAATTCAACGCAAGCAAGAGAACAAAGAAACAAAGCTCCAGAGCAATCGCGGTTTTAAGTTTTTTGGGCATCGGTGTTTTAATTGGGGTGACCTGACATTCTCGTTTATCTTCTAACCGGGATTTTTCCATGCGACAAATGCATCAGTAGCAAAGACTGAGCCACATTCCCCGTGCTTAAATTCTTTTCACGAACGGTGAGGTATCTCGACTTTCGAAACTTGGGTGGGTGATGACGCGTTACGACGAGACGCCCCTTAAATATTAGCATTTCGGAAGGCAACTTTGACTCTGTTGTGCACTCATTTGGCGAGCTCCATCACCGTGATGCTCGTCGTCACCTTTTCCAAGTTAGACTATCCCTGCGTGGCTGCAGTACCTGAAAACGTTAAAAAAAATCCTTTTTCGCAAGGTCCCACGCGACAGAAACGCTATGCCTGTATGATAATGTGAAATCACAACGCCACATCCATTGTTGCCAGCGTTGCGAATTGAACCTAACCCCACGAATCTTAGCATTACCGGACAAAGGCGTTCCTGTGAGTACCAATCCCTATCAAAATCAACCAGGAGCAAATTACCCGCAGGAACTCCCGCAGGGAATGGCCATCGCGGCACTGGTCACGGGCATTCTTTCTCTTACACTTTGTGGGATCTTCACCGCGATTCCTGCCATCATTTGTGGCCACGTCGGCGTCAAGCAAGCCGATAACGGCGAAGCCTCAGGACGAACCATGGCGATGGCAGGCATGATCATGGGTTACATATCGCTGGCGTTGACGCTCCTTGCAATAATCGCCTACGTCGTCATCATCGTTTTTGTTGTCGGAGCTGCCGCAGCGGGGGGAGCTGCTGCAGCGGGACAGGGCGGCGGTTTTTAGTAGCCCATGGACAAACGTACGGGACGACGATTCTCTTCACGCAAGCTTACTACTGTCGTGCTAATGATTAGTTTTTTCATAGCGGCAATTTTGCTGCTACGAAGATTCGATCCGGCGGAATACTCGTTCTATCCGAAGTGCACACTCTATCAGGCCACCGGTTTGCATTGCCCTGGCTGCGGGGCAACGCGAGCCGTGGGTGCATTAGCAGCAGGTCGTCTCTACGATGCCATAAGGTACAATCCGCTACTGGTTCTAGGTGGCCCCATCATCGCCGCGGTTATCGCAATCAAACTCAAACGCGAAGATCAAGGCGAGGCAAGTTGGACGGTCTTCTCAGTCTGCATGGTCGTGGTCGTGATATCATTTGCAATCGCCAGAAATGTGCCATCGCCCACTCGCAGCATCTTGGCTCCTCCCAGCAAAATCGTGCCGGAAGAATCGTCTACTGGCGAGAATAAAGTTACAGCATTTTTTCTGAACACAACGCTCAGCTCACGACGACCACAATGAATACCATGTCAAGTGTGGCACCACAAATCGCGTGCTCTTTTACGTTGTGATTGGTTGTCAGGGCACGATCTCCTTCCCAGCCCAAACAAACCCACCAAGACTACCTAGTACACGAGGACCTAAGACAGACCTCCCCCATCCAATGAGTCACATGACGCGACTCAGTCACTCGGGATTTCGTTGAGGGTGTAGTAAGCATTATCGTGCACAAGTTTCCCACCGCCTGGCTCACGCATCGGCTCAAGGTCGAACTCATGCACATGTCCCTGCACTAGTCCCTCAACCTTGATGTCAACGCGGAGTCGGTCTTCTGAAACGGTGGCTTGTACAACCCTTGGAGTGGTTTGGTCGACTTCAGGACTGCCGTAACCCTGTTGATAGACATGGGTAAAAGTTGACAGTGAATAGGTCGCTGGATCGGACGCAACTACTGGATCAACTGGCTTGGTAAAGGACAGCCTGAACCCATCAGATCGAGCATTGATCGTTTTGATTTCAAACGGCACGATTCCTGTCCAGTCCAAACGCTGGATTGCGAACTCGCGAGGACCTCGCACAGGCCACCCTCGATTCGTTCCGCCCACAATCAGATCCCCCCGCGGAGTAAATTGGCACGCCAACAACCCGGTGGCCAAACCTTCGCGGAAGGGATAACAGGCGCCCTGCCATACGCCGTTGACTTTCTCTGTCGTCGCTCGCATGACAACACTGAGGCTGAAGTCTGTGACAAACAATTGGTTCTCAAAGGGACCAAACTTCCCACCGGTGCGATCAACCATGAAACCGGAAATGGATCGCCCCATGCGAATGTAGGGAAAGACCACAGCATAGGGCACTAACTCCTTCACGCGCCGTCGCTCGATCATCAACCGAGATCGGGTTTCAGGCACAACCGGTTTGTCACCCATACCCTTGGCCAAGTCATACCAGTTAAAACTGACTGGATGCCCCATGAACCCGCCTTGCTCAAGGACTTTCAGACTGCAGGAACCATTCCATGGCCCCTGACTTTCTGCATAAAACATCACCCCGTGTTCGTTCGGGCCAATCCCGCAGGGACTGCGAATCCCGCTGCAAACCGGCAATGTTTTGCCATCAGGTGTGACCTTCAAACACCAACCTCGAAAGGGAACGTCCGAGTGATAAGACTTGGACAGGCACAGAGCAACCCACACATTTCCATCAGCATCCGGCTTCGAGCCAAAAGCGAATTCGTGGTAGTTTCGAAATCCCCAAGTGTCACTCAAAGTCCGGAAATGATCAGCTCGACCATCCGCGTTTTCGTCGGTAATACGGGTAACCTCGGTTTGCTGGGTGATCACAAACGCGTTATCGCGATACGCCATCCCCATGATCTCATCCAAGCCATGTGCAAAACGCTTGTAGGTAGGTCTGGGATTTTTATCGAAAGCCCCTTTGACCAAAAAAATATCGCCACGCCGTGTACCGATGGCCAACTGCTTGTCTGTCATGACTTCAAAGCACCCAGCTTCGATTGCCATACCCGCAGGCATTGGAATTTCAACAATGCGGTAATACTTCGACTCCTCCTCGGCAGTATCCCAATACTCACCTAACGTCTCACCCCGCGCCGACACATCGAACAGGGACAAAAATCCAGAGGAAAACATGAGCACAAGAGCAAGCAGATTTGCAATGCGTACAAACATCGATAGTTTCCTACCAGGTGTATTTGAGAGTGAGCTGTGATTTACCGCTTTTCAAATCAAGCGGTATGTACAAATGACTGCCAGCAGAATCGGTGACGATCCTGGCCAAGTGATCTGGATCAACTTCGATCAACAACGCATTCTCCAATCGAAATTGATGATCCGATTCTTTCTGAATCGTGCCCTTGGTTCGCAGGCGGAAAGCGAGATCATTTCGAGGCCGTTCAGTCTGAAAAACGAGTTGTCGTTTAAGTTGTGACAATTCCGGGTTTTCACTTTTCGCACCGCTGTAGAAATCTTCAACACCAACGTCACCCAATTCGTAAGTAAAGGTGGGGCGATCCATGTCATCCAAAAAGTAACCGGTAAAACGGTGTTTCGGTGGGCGTCCGTCATCCACAATCCAAGGCGATTGACTACTGTCCAATTCGGGACCTGCTTCGAAACGAATCAATGAGCCGCCAAGAGGGCGAACAGTTCCATGCCCTTGGCTTCGCCAGACTCCTGCAGGATCCGCAAACTTTCCCTTCCAGATCATCCCGAGCCTCATTTGCTCTGCATCAAATGCAAGGTTGACGCCTCCCGGGTAGCCAACCCCGATCCCCCGTTTCCCAATTCCTTGATAACTGCGTCTCAACATTGCCGCATGGCCATCGCTGGCGAGCAGTTCCATCGGTTCACGCTGCAGACCACGCGGCACTCTTGCCTGCCTGCCGTCTCGCAAATACTCCCACACCGCTCCGATCTGTTGAACCGTGTTACCCTCAAGAATCTCCTTGCGAATCGCCTTCCCACCGGGCCAGAACGATGGCATTACGGTGTTGGGGCTAATCGCTTGTGGAGACCGCATGTATCGAAAAAACCATTCCTTATGCAAACGCTCGGCCATTTCAGTCAAGTCAACACCCGGCATGGTCAAAGCAGGCTTCTGCTGAAACGTATGACATGCAATACAGTTCAAACCTCCACTGCCCACAAGTTCGGTACCAATTTTCCGAATCTCTTTGGGGTCATCGAACTCGTGCATCACCACCTGAGGCAAGTCATCAACCTGCTGAAAAAGATCTACCAAATGTGAAACATGATCTGCACCGTATTGCGGCATTCGCGTTTCGACATAGGGCCTAATGGCCCGCCCACTAACAAGGACCTGTCGCATCCACTTTGATTTTAGCTTTGCACCAACTCCTGTCAGCGGCGGAGGAATCCTTCCTTGGGGACCAAGATTTTCATTGGTGGTCAGAAAATACGGATCGCGTTCACCACTGACACCTCCGATTCCGTCACGTTCGTGGCACGCGTAACACCGCAAAGTCTGAAGTGTCACACTGATCTGCTGCGAATTTGTCAGTTGATCGCCTGACTGTTTGATTGCTGCTTGCATTGCCAGCCGCTGGCCAGCCGACAAGACATACTCAGGCAACTCGGCAACACTTTCCGACAAGCAACCCTCGGCTGATCTCAACGAAATCAGAGGGGTAGCACTGATAATTCTTTGAGCACCCTCCAAATCATGACATTGGCTACATCCGAGGCCGCGAAAATGCATTCTTCCCGCAGCAACCAGCGACGAATCAAACTCAAAATCGGAATCATCCCGCCCGAGATTATCACCCACTGAAAAACTCAAAAGATAGGATGCAATATCCCGCGCTTCCCAGTGATCCAGCTTCAGATTCGGCATGCGTCCCGCTGGCCTGACAGCGTGTGGGTTTTCGAGGAAACCGGTCAGTCCCACAAGACTGTATTTTTCGCCAGGGTTTCCCAAAGACACAGAACCTGCAGGCAAGGCTTCACTGCCATCTTTTCTGAGTGGCGAGTGACAAGCAACGCAGCCCACCGAGTGGAACAGTTGTTGACCTCGTTTTGTCGCATCAACCTCCAACGCATCCCTTTGGAATTCCTCAGTACTCAACGAAGCCAAGTAGTGTGTAATGGCAACAGCAACTTTCTGACGATCCGCAGGAGCAAGTCGCCCCAACAAGTGCGGCATATTTGTTCCCGGCTTCGTTCCATGCGGATCAAGAATGAATTTTGTGATAAAGCTAGGATCACCCCGGGAGGCCACTGAGGAAAGATCCGGGGCTGGCTTTGCAGCGAGAGCAGGTGCGTCGGTCGCGTGGCAATTCGTGCAGTGGAATTGCTGTAGCAACGCGATACCCTGAACTCGATCATCAAGCCCACTCTTATCATCACTCCCTGCCACTTCGGTACCAGATGTTCCGCTGACTGCGATATCCATCAGATACTTGAGCAGGTCCAAAAACTCTTGACGACTTTCCAATTGATCGGCCAACCCCTCAGGCATAGACGACTTGGCATCCATCTTCAATTCCTCAACGCTGTCGCGTGGCACAACGACTAATCGCTGCTCAGGGGACGTATCACGCAACAGATACTGTGTTGGCGACTCATCCACGATGCGTCCCTTGAAAACGCGCCCGTCAACATCAAGAATACTGACAGTTTCGTAACCTTTCTTGATCACCTTGGAAGGCAGCAGAATTGATTCCACCAAGTGGGTGTCGGGCACCTCAGTCCCAACTCTCGTCAAATCTGGCCCCAGCAAATTGGTTGCTCTGTGAGCATGACAACCTACACAATTGAACTTCTTCTGGGAAAATAAAATCGCACCCTGAACCGGGTTTCCCTTCTCCCTGGCATCCTTCGCCAATGCAGTCGCCAGTTCACGCTTGAGCTTTACCGTCAAGGTATCCGGCGTTTGCGCGTCAGGCTGTGCGGTGAGGAGTGTTTGCCAGCACATTCCAGTTAATGTGGTGGCAACGATCAAAACATTTCGAAACACGCGTGGTCTCTCCGTAATCAAAGAAGAACTTCTCAGCTCAACGCCCATGAGCCTAAGCGACCAAAGAATTGTCAACACAGTTCCACAGACAGGCTAACGATGCGATCGCTGCCTGCGGGCTACTTCGCCTTTTTGCCGACAATCCCTATTTCAGCAGCTGATCCCCACTTACTTCCATTCACCTCTGTTATCGACCGTACGCGAACATAACGGCCTCTTACCGGATTTGAGCAGTCAGCGGCCTGCGATTTCTTGGTCTTCTTGAACTCGGCAATCACGGTGGGCTCACCAAAGACATCGGCTGAATCACTGACAGTAAAGTCTGCTTTCGCAAAGGCCCCATTCCAGCCGGTATCCTGCCGCGCCAAATAACGAAACCCGCTAATGTCGTAGACCCCTCCCAAATCAAACACCAACTCATGAGGCGGGGTAGCCACACCACTATCAAAACGCGAATGCCAAACAGTGCGTGGGTTGCCATCCACTGCGTTGATGGCGAGCTTTCCATTGCTGTCGTTCTGACTAGTGAAGGACAGCACTTTGATCTGCTTTGCGGGGATCAAATTTTTAGCCTTGATCGTATTCACCTTGCCAAACGTCGCATTGGGGTTGCCCTTGGACCCAAACTTGGCCGCACGATCCCGCTCCTGCAATTCTTTGGTAAAGAAGGTGCCGGCTTGCCATGGCTCATGCGAGGCATCAGCATGGGCAATCATTTTGTTTAACACGTCAGGATGCTGACTAGCCAAGTCCTTGGCTTCACTGACGTCGTTGGCAAGATCGTAGAGAGCCCAATCACCGTCTTTTCGAGCACGAACCGCCTTCCAGTGTCCCATTCGAACCGCGGTTTGATTGCCATATTCCCAGTACAGGAATTCGTGCTGGTCCTGCTTGTGCCCAGTGGCTTCCTCACCTACTAGTTCTGTCAGGATTGAGATTCCATCAAGATCATCGGGACCTTTTGCATCGGCCAACTCCGCAAGTGTTGGAAAAACATCGACTTGGCTAAACAACAAATCACTGACGGTATTGGGCTTGATTTTTCCTGGCCAACGCACCAGATAAGGAATCCGAAGTCCACCCTCATACAAATTCCCCTTGCCTCCACGGAACTCAACACCCGTACGCGGATTCAAGTTGGGCCCGAAATAGCCTCTCGGATACTCATTGCTACGAAATCGATCCTGACCCCCATTATCACCGGTAAAGAAAACAATGGTATTGTCTTCCAACTTCAGATCACGCAGTAAGTCAAGAATGGTTTGCAAATCGTTATCGACCATCGTCACCATCGCGGCGTAATTTTTCACATCTTGTGCAATCCTGGGATCATTAAACCACTCATCATCTTTGTAGGCATCAAACGCAGGATCATCTGCCGGAATGTCATACATTCCATGTGGCGGCGTGATCGGAAAATAACAGAAGAATGGACGATCTTTATTCTTCCTGATAAAATTCAAACCACGTTTCATGATTTCATAATTCGAATAGGTCTGCCCGCTGCGACCACCATCGTTTCCAGCCAACGGAACTTCTTTGCTGTTGTGAATCAGGTACGGCGGATAGAACGAATGAGCATGAACCTGATCGTAGTATCCAAAGAAATCATCGAACCCATGGTCCTCGGGAACTCCAGTCGATCCTCGCCCACCAGCCCCCCACTTTCCGTAACCACCGGTGGCATACCCGCGATCTTTGAGCATGCTGGCAATGGTTGCCTCACCAGCACGCAGGGGCGTACCCCCCGGATTATCCCGTACTGAACAATGCCCCATATGCTTGCCCGTCATCATGCATGCCCTGAGTGGCCCGCAAACGGGAGCGGCGGCCAGTGCCTGTGTAAAGCGAATTCCCTCCGATGCCATTTTGTCGATATTGGGAGTACGGAGACGTTCGTTGCCCATATGCGACAGCTCGTAGTACGCCAATTCATCCGACATGATGTAGACGATATTCGGTGGCTGCTGTGCATTGCCTGCCTGCTCTGCAGCATTCACCTGTGAAGCAAACAAGAAAAAAGCGTAGAGACACGTAAACACAACACTCATGATGTGTTGCAGAGAGCAAGGGGCGTTCAACAGCATGGATTTTTCCGGAATGGATATAAACAGTGACATGAAAGCGGCTTATTCACGCTTCCTGCCCGATATCTTAACTGCAAAAACCACCGTCGTCAGACACGAACGAACAGGAAAGCCCCCATTGCTGCGCATATGCCTGAACGGAAGAGCAACCCCACAACGTTTCACAATTCACAGAACGGGAGTTCCGTCAAATTGCTGTACCGTGATCAAATTGCTGTACCGTGAAATGAAGCAGGGACACGTCCAGAAGCAGTCGCTACCAGCCGCGGCCGACAGCCTCATGCCTCAGTTCTCCGATTCATCTTTGCTGTTAGCAGAACTCAACAATTTCGCCATGCGTGGCCGGGCCTTCTGAATTTCCTCGAGATCAAGATTCAACCCCAAGCTTCGACCAACCCCTGCATAAAAGCGGGACAGCCCATCGCTCCATTCCGAGCTGACAATATCCAGAGG
Organism: Rhodopirellula sp.; assembly: GCA_003513555.1. Taxonomy (GTDB): domain Bacteria; phylum Planctomycetota; class Planctomycetia; order Pirellulales; family Pirellulaceae; genus Rubripirellula. Next base: position 16,893 of record DOPG01000496.1, read on the forward strand.
CGTTTCGCCTCGCTCGTTTTTGACGGACGGCGAAGCACCTTTTTCCAGCAAGATTTGAGCAATCTCGAACTCACACATGAAGGCAGCAAGATGCAGCGGCGTATTGCCATCCTCATTGGTGCGATCGATTCGCGCTCCTCGTCGCAACAGCAGCTTGAAGGCTTCGACTTGCCCATTCAACGCGGCATCACTCAAGGGAGTGGATCCACCGGCAGGTTTTCTTTCATTGACTCGGGCTCCACGGGCTACCAGAATTCGAATTCGATCAAGATTTCCTTTGGACGCGGCCTCACTCAAAGCACTCCGACGATCGACATGAGCCGCATCAATACCGGCCTGCAGCTTTGCCGCCGCTTCTTTCGTCTTGGTTACATGAAATATGAAATCATTACTGAAGAGACCTTGTTGATTCTGAACCTGCAATAGATGCATACCCGCAACTGGCAATTCCTCCAGACGAAGCTGGATGGTCTCGCCGTCGATACGGATACTCCCGTCAACGCGTCGACCGTCGACGAGGACATTTGCATCCTCCTCGAGATGACGGCCACTGAGAATCATTTCCTGCTTGCCTTGAAAAAGAATCGGGAACTTCTGACGGCCACTTTGACGCTCCAACGAACCGAGAGTCCAAAGAGCAGGCTGTGGGGTTTCAAGGTCGGCCTTCAGACCATGCCTGGCAGAAAACGTCCCCACAAACTTTCCAGCCTCAGCCAACCCAACAAGCTGTGCTCTCTGGAATTGGTACCGATCAACATCGCCCAAACTGCTTTCATACGTAGCATTACCTTTTGACAAATCCGACCTGTACTGCAGTTTGACCGGAGTCACCGCCTGATCTGAATCGATCAGCACCCCCTCAGCCTGCAGGACGATGCCGCCCTCGGCAGCCGATTGCTCCAGCGAGTCCAGCAAATCGCCGGTGAGTTTCTGATTTGCTGTCTTGCGGTTCAATGTGACTTGGCGTGCGAATGCTCCAGAGAAACCGGTGCTTCCTTCCAACACCATGTCCCAGATGGGATCAAAGCGTCGACGCCCACCCCACGAGAACTGCCACATTCGCCGTTCCGGAATACCCTGCTCTGCGATAGCACGGTAGAAATCGAAATCGATGATATTGAGTCGCCCCTGCGGCAGAATCAAGAACCGGTCATAAGCTCCGCGCCAAGTCGGCGCATCCATCCCGGTACCCGGCGTATTGGTGCTGACCAAAAACGGCATTCTATGACAATTGCCGCAAACGTTTGGTCTCGGTTTCCCGTCATAATCGCCATCAATGTGAAAGAGTTTGAACCCCTCCTGTGCCCGATCCGAGACAACATTGCTGTACGCCCGCTTTTGCGCTGGTGGATAAGGAACGCTCAGCAGGAATTTTGCCATGTCATCGCGTTCAGCCGCACTTAACGCCCCCGACTTACCCTCATCGTTCATGGTCGTATCACCCACCATGCTCATGGTGCTGGCGATTCCCCCATCAATCAGGTGTCGCGTGGTACTCGCCGGGTCATCCCGCTTGCTGTTGGGAGGATCCGAGCCATGGATGTTGGCGCTGTTGTTCCCACCATAAGGATCACCAGGAATTCCATCCCAATGATACGGTGCGGTGTCCCGCAAACCGCGGATCGGCATGGTGGACCGGGGCATGATTTGATCGCCTCCGGTAACAACAGGTGTATTCAATACCCATAGCAATTGGTCCGTGTGACCATCTGGATGACAACTGGCACATGCAAAGGTTTTCGTTGTCGAAGCAGTCGCGGTATTGAAAGCAATCCTGCCGCGTTTGACCGCCGGATGCGTTGGATCTTCAAGCGTAATCGTCTCCACAACGCTGGGTGCAGCAGGATCAGAAACATCCATGCATGAAACCGTATTAGCAACCGCATTGAGCGTCCACGCAGCAGCATTACCGCTGGCATCATTCTGCAAGGCGATTCCCCGGGGCACAGCATCAACCCCAACTCGCCCGAGCACTTGGCCATTGGACGCATCCACAGTGAAGAATCGGTCAGATCCAGCGGCGGACACAAAAAGCGTTTTGTCATCATCGCTGACCTCGATCGCAAATGGCGTTGCAAGTGCATCCTCTGGCTCGGGATGCTCGGGAGGCAAGGGCTCCAGCTCCATGAAATGGACTTCTGCTTTATATTGCTCAGAACGCGAGATTTCATTGGTACGCGGCAGCACACTTGTGATGCGATTGAGAAATGCTCGATTTTCCAATTCAGCTAGTCCATGATCCTTGGTACCTGCTCGACCATTCACATCGTTTCTAGCATCCGTTTGTGCAATGTAAACGCGGCCCTTGGAATCAACAGTCATGCCATAAAGGAGCGTGCCTAGAGAATCCACCGTTTCCACCAGACGATCGGATTCCGTATCAAAGACATACAAATCTCGATCAGGCACTCGCGGATGTTTGACGATATCGACTACTGCCCCAAGCGATAGCACATTGTTGTTCGCAATTGCGTGCTCATGAGCATTGAATGTCACCAGATCACCGTCGAGTTCACCAGTTCCACCGGACAACTGAGTTTTGTTATTGGACTCAAAGGGAATGACATACAGCAGGCCATTGCGGACAATGATCTGACGTGGATCTTGAGCCGTAATATTCAGGTGCCCGGTGACCTCGCGATCTGCCACGTCAACAATGGCGATCTGATTTTCAGATGACAACGCTACATAAGCTTTCTCGTTGCTTGCGAATGCAATCCCAACAGGCTCGTCAAAATGCGTTGCGCGTGTTTCCGGGTTGAAATCCTGAACCGTACCCACCACATGCAGATAGGTCGGACTCGAATCGTCAGTATCAATCACACTTACCGAATCAGACACATGATTTGAAACCCACAACTCCTTCCCATCTGGTCGAACCGCAAGACTTACAGGGTCAATGCCTACATTAATTCGCTTCGTGACTTTGCGTGTATCGGCATCGATAACGTCAACAGTATCTGATGGCGTGTTGACCACAAACACAAGTCGCCCCAAGCACCTGATAGGCGATGCATGGGGACTTACAAAAGTTGGATGCCCTACCTGCTGTGTGTTGGTGGACACGACACTGGAAGCTCCTACCATGGCAGGTTCCAAAAATTCGCTACTGCCACGCGAATGATCGCCCCATACATAAACAAGCAGACTGGAAACCAAAATTAGACCAAGCTTCTTTTTCATGAGACTGTCCTGATTAAAAGCGGGAAACTGCCCGACTTGAGCTGCCAAGATCAACTAGAACTCCTGAACCTCTGCGCGACAAGCTTTTGGCCGACGGTTGTTACGCAGCGTTACCAACGAGTCGCCACGACTGCGTGACTGATGCATAAAGCATGCGTTCACCAAAATCAGCAAGCCAGCTCAAGCCAAACCAACGAACACTTCTCCTCCACACTCATGTGGGCCTTGTAGGATCCTGACGGACTGCTTCGCTGCACGACGAGTGTTTCACCAAGGCATTTCCGCCTGCAGAACGGGTCAACATTCAGGACCGGCAAACACGCAGGCCATCCTCAGCAAGCAAAGCTTGGCAGGTTCACGTAGCTTCACCGCACGGGTCGGCAGCCACCAATGAGCACAACCCTAAATCTCCCGAATCCACCTAATTTCCTCAGTAGCCTGCCTGCCTCTATATCCAGGAAGCGGGATTGCTGCTGGCTCTACGGGGCCGTTCATCATCGACGCCCCAAGCCGGCAATAAGGCAAAATTGTCCACCTGTTAGCTCACATGTGCCGAGCCATCGCAACCGCCGCAAAATCGCATTCCAGCTTTCGCGTGAATCAGAAAAATCACTGAAATTTAACCCAAGCCACAACTAAATGGAGATGCGTTTTTCTCCAGAAAACGCCATTTAAACGGGATTTTCCTCGCATCGCAAACACTTCTCCCCGATCACAACTACACAAATCAATGGCAGGGGGTGTTCTTCACTTCCTCTCGATTTGTTAACAATTGACTGAAAACAAGGATAGATAGCAACTAAATTTATTATCCGATCATCTTGCGAGCCCTCAGGGCGACCGCGAAGAGATCCTGCATACTCCCCGGTGGCAACTTGGAACTCAACGCACTAATAAATTTGTTGTCCGGCTTCCTGGGCGGCTTGGGAATTTTCCTCCTCGGCATGAAGAACATGTCCGATGGCATGCAAGTGGTAGCTGGCGCAAGCCTGCGACATTTGATCGGGTATGTCACCAACAATCGTTTTCTCGCCACGATCGTCGGCGTCATCGTGACTTGTGTTACCCAATCGAGTTCGGTCACAACCGTGATGGTCGTCGGATTGGTCAACAGCAGTGCGATGGAATTGTCGCAGGCCATTGGTGTGATCATGGGCGCCAATATTGGAACCACCATCACGGGCTGGATTCTGGTACTGAAGATTGGCAAATACGGCTTGCCACTGCTGGGAATTGCCGCCCTCTTCTTCCTGTTTTCGAAAAGCGAGCGTTGGCGTTACTGGGCCATGGCCATCATGGGCGTGGGAATGGTTTTCTTTGGCCTCGAGCTGATGAAAGACGCCTGTGCGATCATCAAGGAAACCCCACAGTTCGAAAGTTCGCTCCAGTACTTTACAACTGACACGTATTTGGGCGTTGTTAAATGCGCTATGGCGGGCTGTCTACTCACCACGCTCGTCCAGTCTTCTTCAGCAACACTCGGTATCACGATTTCGCTCGCGACCCAGGGAGTGATTGGATACGAGACCGCAGTCGCTTTGGTATTTGGGGAAAACATTGGCACGACCATCACAGCGTTGCTTGCCTCGCTGGGTGCAACAACGAATGCTAAACGGGCTGCTTACTTCCATATGATTTTCAACCTATTTGGTGTATTTTGGATCACCCTGATCTTCCCTTGGTACATCCAATTCATCGAAGTACTTCAGATAAACATCGAATGGTTCTTTGGAAACCCAGGCTATAAAATTTCTGACATGGTGTCGGTGGATGGAAAAGAAACTTATCCCCACATGACAGCGGC
>DOPG01000202.1 GCA_003513555.1 Rhodopirellula sp.
CCAACGGCACCCACTTTTCTCCAAGATGGATCTGGTTTGCGGTCAGCGGGTCGAAGAATTCCAGCACACAGTGACTCGCTTCACCGGTCCGTGACCCATCCGTTGGCTCGACACAACGCATCAATGCCGTTACCGCATAACTGAGGCCTTCCGCGTAATACTTTTCTCTCTGATCTGCATCACTAGGTGGCTTGCGGACTGCGATCAATGGAACACCAAGACCAAAAGTGGTATGTCGATTTCGCAAGGTCTCGATCTCGTAATCACTTACAAATTCATAGTGATCAAATTCATCTGGCCCCCATTGCCCGCGCATTTCCGCTCTCACAACAAACTGACGATCCGGTGTCTCAATCCGATAACTCTTTCCGGGCTCAATTTTATTGTCGGTACACAATAAACGTAGCGTATCTTCCAGAGACTCATTGTACAGATCGCAAACAGCACGAAACTGCGGATCATATGCATTGCGAGTCTCTTCCAAATCATCGCTAAAAAGGTAGTCGTAACTATTGGTGAGTGAGATTCCATAGTGATTTAAGGCATCACCAAGACGTCCCTCCTGTTCAGCTTTTTTCCCCTCGACATAGGACAATTCGCTGAGTGCATAAATCAAATCTGAATCAGGGTGCTCATTCACTCTCTTGCGAATGTGAGCAAAACACTTCCCCGGATCTGCATGATAACGATCTTCCAGGGCGAATCGGCGAAGTGTATTCAAGGTCCGTTCGCTAATCTCCGGTCCTTCTTTAGCCCCCAAGCCAAGGCTGACAGCCAAAGCATTTTCACGAACATCACGCATGGATAAGTAGCGAGTCGTCGTACAACCGCTTACCAATAAAACCAGGACCACCACTGACATCGGCACCAATGCTGCGCTCAACCAGCATCGCTGGTCGGGAAAAACTGCCAGCGATTCGACGAAGGAACGCCATGCTCTACACAAACGAGAGCGATCAAAACAATTCAAGGCGATTGCAACGCTTCTCCAGGGCGCAGCGTTCACTCTCCCTTCGAGGGAATTCGCGTTTATCGTTAATGCTTGACCTCTCGGTTCCCAGTTCATTCAGCGATCAGTTGTTATTTTTTTTCGAAACAGCGAATTGCCTGCCTTACAGGCGGCCGTCCCGATTTGTGCCAGTATCACTTTCAATCGGACGGTAGAAAGGAAGCTGGATCGCTGTCAACGCATGTTCCAGGAAGCCGGATTTCGACCTCGCAACTTTTGGGTTTCTGCACCGCAAATCGTTGTCCGTGAACTGGACAATGTCTATTCTTTTCACGAAGCCGCGGCACTGAACCTGCCGCTTCCAGCGCCGGGAAGCGCATCGGCCATGTGTGAAACGGGGTGTGAAACACCCCTTACTTATTTCGCAAAGATGCGACCATTTTTTGGGTCGTACCACCGGAAAAACCGTCTCCACTACCTTGCTCAAGTTCGTTCTGTGCAGGTCACGGTATCTATCCGGATTGGCCGTCAGATTGGTTTTTGACCAGGCACTTTTTGTGACCTATATTCACATGGCCGAGTGTTGTGAGCATCACTGCAAGGCCGTGCGACGGACCGCCAAACTTGGCCTCCGTGGACCTCCCCTCCCTAAGAATGCTCAACGGACATGCACGCATGGGTCTACTCGCAAGAGTTCACGCTCGATCAGTTTTAGCACGGCTATCTGCCGGGTTGATCTGCTCCTACCTCGCCACCACTGGTTACACCCAAGTGATATCGCAGGTAGCACCGGTGGTGATCGCGGAACCACAAGTCGATCTGCAAGCCGAGGCCCTGGCCAAGGGTCTTGAGATGGAGAAGGAGCGACTTTGGAGCGATGCGGTTCGCCACTATGAAAGCGTATCGCGTGACTTCCCGGAGAACGCGACGCTGTATCAGCGGCTGATCATCAGTCGACTGCACTACGATGTGAATCGCCGCTATCAAGATGAAAGTTTTCTTGCCTCCGTTCGCGAACTCAGCACAAGCCAAGCCCTTGACTTGTACTCAGAAGTGCTTGCAAACCTGAACACACACTATGTCGACAACGTTGACTGGCAACGAATCATGATCCATGGGACGGCCGCCCTGGAAGTCGCTTTGACCGAGGAAAAATTTTTGGGGCGCACCCTCGCGAATGTTCCCACGGAAAAAATCGAAGCATTTCGGCAGTCAATCCATCGCAAAACAAGAAGCCGTAGCACTGCTACCCGATTTGACCTTCGCGGAACGGTCGCGTTCGTCGCTCAAATTGCCCAACAGGAATTGGGGCTCTCTGGGACGGCAACCGTTCTTGAGTTCCTGGGCGGAACCGTTTCGACGCTGGATCCTTACACAAGACTATTATCCCCTAGCCAGCTCGACGAGATGTTCTCCAATATTGAGGGCAACTTTGTGGGACTTGGTATCGAATTAAAAACGGACGAGGACAGCCTTCGCATACTGTCGGTGATTCCTAATGGTCCCGCGGAGGAAGCTGGCATCGTTGCCGGTGAACGAATTGTCCGTGTTGAGAATTCACACACAAGTGAGATGTCTCCGGACGTTGTCGCTGATCGTCTTCGAGGTCCGGAAAAATCATTCGTGTCCCTGACCGTGATTGGAAAAAATGGACAATCCCGAGAGATGTCCGTTGAGAGAAGACGGGTCGAAGTACCGTGCGTTGAAAACGTGCGATTCGTTAACCCTGCGAAACGAGTTGGATACCTGAGGCTTACCAACTTTCAAAAAACGACGAGACGCGATGTTGAGCATGCCCTTCATCAACTTCACGAACAGGGCATGAAGTCGCTCATCATTGACCTGCGTGGCAACCCTGGAGGGCTGCTGTCTGCAGCAGTGGAAACCGCCGATCGATTCCTTCGTTCTGGAAAGATCCTGACGACGCGAGGTCGCAACGCCAGCGAGAACTACGAATACAGGGCACACGCCACAAATACATGGAGTGTCCCACTAGTCGTGTTGATCGATCATGACAGTGCCAGTGCGAGCGAAATCTTCGCGGGTGCTATCGCGGATAGCAAACGAGGAGCGATCATCGGTGAAACCAGTTACGGCAAAGGTAGTGTCCAAGGCATCTTCCGCATGGATACCGCAAAGTTTGGCCTCTGCCTCACCACAGCAAAGTTCTACTCACCCAGTGGGCGAGCAATCAGTCATAATGGTGTCATTCCAAATATCGAGGTGGAGCCAAGTTACATCGCTGCACGCCCCAACGATTCAGGTGAACTGACGACGGACTTGCAAGATACAGTCTTGCAGCGAGCGATGACTTACCTGCAAGCTACCACACGTACCAACAGCAGTATTGCAAATCGAAATACCACTTCAGGCGTGGCGTCGGGTACACCGTGAGCCGAAGTTTTCAGCTATCCGAAGCTAGTAGTAACCAAAAGCAAAAAAGGTCTCACTGTGATCGCTTTGCGAGGTTTGAAATGAGTGCTGTATTTGCGGACACTGTGATGCCTCACTGATCCATCTTCACGGATCACTTGCATTTGAATGCTCGATCGACCGTAGCGGAAACGTTGGCGTTTCTACCGGGGAATGTGAGCCACAGCGTGTGGTGCCGTGTCTGGGTCCCCGGCTACTGCCTGCATCGTTCTCGGCGGCAAACCTGCTGCCACAAACAAGCGATTCATCCCCGTCATCAGTCGGTGCCAACGGTCAATGACCTCAGGAGTGCCAAAGAGACTGGCGTCCGGTCGATCGAATCCCTGCTCACTGACGCGGATGGATGGATCAAGGTGAACAAGTGCCTCGAGCATCAAATGATTGCGGCAGTCGCTATTACTCAACCCCGGATCATCATAAATCCAAAGGTGGTTCTGAAGCGATTCATCTAACGCTTCCAAACCTGCTTGCTCCATGCTGGCAGAAACGACGATCGTACGAATTGGTCCACATTGCACATAATACTTTGACATAAGGTTGCTCCTCCGTGACAGTTACCAGTGATTGACCGCGGCCTCATCGCCGGGACTGATAACAGCATCGCAACCTGCTGGACACGTTTGGTCAAAGCATCGAAGAAGTCAGAAAAACATCGCTATTAGTCAATCATCCCCCAATCAAAAATGCTTGCAAAGCAGCCTTCGGATGCAAGAAATATTGCGAGCATCCAGCGATGGGTAAATTTCCCGACCGACAACTCGATGGGACCGAAGCAGCAGAACCCCCTCACCAACCCTTAGCCCGATCCCCATCATTCTGAAGAAAAGAAACTCACGTCCGAACACCCGGAGTCTTCAAGTAACTCAGTGATTTAGCTTGGCAATACCGTCGATCAAGCTGCATTACTTGATCGACGGAATGGCCTCCTGCTCGGGCTTCTTGCTCTCATCAATCGAGTCTTCCGCAGTTGGGCCGTCCGTACTCGATTCTTCTGTGCCTGCACTCTCATTTGTGAAGTCCAAGCTGAGCGCATAACGCCCACCGAACACAACTTCAACTTTGGATTCAGCTCTCTTGACGCTGACCAGCGTTTCCATGACCTGAGTATTGCGAGCAGGAACGATGATCGGTTCTGGTGTAGCGAGTACATCTCCACTCTCCGCATCCAGTGCCAGTACTTCCAGACTGGTCTTTTCCCGCTGGGCGACATACTTGACATCAAGTCTTGCCAGCACGATTGCCGGTGTTTCCATTGACTGTGAAGTCGTGCATCCCCATGGCTTCTCGAACTTTTTCGACCACAGCAGGCTGCCATCCTTTAGCGAAAACGCAAAAGCAGCATTAGCGGGGTGATGCAATTTTCCTGCGGCAGCGTCGATCCTTGGCTTACTGGTCCCGACCGCTGGCCTGGCATAACTTGGCATCACAACGGCAACATCTCGCAAGGCCAACACCCTTACCTTGTCAAGTTTTTCCTGTGGCTCAAGCTGTGTTCGCATGAGCTCGCGAGCATCACGGAGATTCCAAATAAAGGTCTCACCTTGAGGGCTCATCATGAGCAGATGATGACTGGTGAAAAACCTGCAAATGAAATGGGGAACGCCGCTATCTTTGTTTGGCTTTACACTAGAATTGGCGGTCTGGCTGAGCAACACTTTGCTGGTGAAAGGATTGACCAACTTAATGTCAAATACATTTTCTTGATCTGTCTCCTGATAACACAGTACGCCTTCCCCTGCTGTCCGCCACAAGTCACCAAACTCAAAGGGTGCTTTGCTTAGTTCTCGGCCATCAGCGATATCAAAAAACACAGTCTCTTTGTTTGTGGAAGAAACAACAGCGACTCGCTGCCCATCACTGAGCACGAAGCCACTCTTGGGAGCCGAATTTGTCTTCCAGATTTCTTCACCAGTCTGCAGACGGATGGCTTTCAGTTCCCCCCCTGTCAGCACAAGCAGGCGATCTCCCAAAATGGGTCCGACCCTAAACTCAGGACGCTCCGTCATGTTACGGGACTCCAGCCGAAAATTCCTTACTTGATCACCAAAGGGGGTCGATGTGGTTTCTGCAGTCAAATCCTTACCGCCTGCTCCCAAAATTTCACGATACCACAACAGTGCATTGGGTGTGGTCTTGTAGAGACTGCCCATATCGACGGCGAACAAATGCGAGGTTGTATGCACAACCATCACACTACCAGATACCATCGCCCGCAAATGACTGCCATTAGATGACGTGCTGAATGACCTACGGAACGGCAGTGGGATGACTTTCACCGAACCATCTGGCCCTCGCAACAAGATGCTTCCATTCATCGATAGCACCTGAAAGCCACGGAACTGTTCTCCGGCTTGAACATCCAGACTCACCTGAGTGGTGTTACTGCTGGAGTATCCGCGGTTTGGCTTTCCGGTCCAACTGGATTTCACATTCGCAGGCCACTCTTTCTCAACCAACGCTTGTTCTGCATTTTTGCGAATTTCGTCGATCGATTTTAAATCGTCCTCGGACAAATCTTCCTGTCTTGTTTCCAATTCACGAACGACATCAAGCACATTACGTGGCATCTTTCCGGTCGCGTAAGCGTTCGCCAACATCAGCAAACGCGGCGACGAGACTTGGCGAATCCCGGCTAGGCTCGCCCTAAACTGTCCCAATGCATTCAGCTCAAGCTGAAGTGCTTCTCCTGAGCTTCGATAGCGTTTGTCCAACACGACTCTAAGTGCTTCGGCTGATTCCATTCCATCAAAATGGGCCAGAATGCGACGAATCCGTTCGGTTGCCTGCTTGCTTGTCACTTGAACGGCAGTTGCTTTCAAATGATCCTTTAATTGAGCCTCAAAGTATTTATTCACTTCGGGATCAATGCTTGCCAGATATTGACGTACCTGTCCATTGAACCACGCATCTGCCAGGCACACGCGTCCCAGTTGCCCCAAGACCTCTTCCGCCGTATCGTCTGATTTGAACTCACGAAGGATCAGCTCACTGAGGTCCAACAGCAGTCGTACGGACTGTACGTCATCCTCTGCGGCAATCGCCGCCTCAAGCCGCAATGCGTTGAATTCAGCCAACTGCAATGGATGATCAATCAGTGTCGCGAGTTCATCGATCTGCTGAGGTGTTAAACTTCCCCGTTCACGAAAATCAGCCAACATCCCCGAGGCACTCAACATCCTCACCTCATCATTTTCCGGCTGCGCGATGCGAGCCTTCGCAAGCAACTTCAGTGCATCGCTGACGTCCCCTGATTGAATCAACAACTCTGACTTGCGGACAAGAGCATCAAAGTTGTCGGGATCTTCTTCCAACATCCGCTCTACCAATGGAACCAGAGTCCTTTCTCCGAACGCCACACTCAACTTTGTGGGTCCTTGCGTAATAACTTCCCCATCGACGGCGATCATATTTCCAAGCTCATAATTGGCTACCCGCCGGTCCAACACCGCACCATCCTTAAGGGAGAGCTGAACTATTTCCTGGGTATTGGTCGGCAAAAGATAGCAGTCATCTCCGAACACACCCTGACCGGAAACCTGCTGCCCAGACGCGAATACATCTGAGCTTGTCTTCCAAACCTGTGTACCATCAGCCAGGCTATAGGCCTTCATCACGCTGGGTCCTACGACGAAGAAGTTATCCCCACGGATCCCCGCAAGGTAACGCATCTCAAGTCGGGTCTTCTTGGTGAACAGTGCCCTTCCGGTCAAGAGGTTCATCCCGAACAGACGATCCGTTTCGACTGGGGTAACCAAAACGGACAGATCCGAGACGATCGCTGTACCTGTAAACCAACGATTGAGTAACTGTTCGCTGCCTCGTTGCGCAGTAAATCGAGTTTGGACGGCGTTGCGTTGGTAGTTCACCCCCCACCTCAAGGTCCGATCCCCCAAATTCACAGCCACCAATGCGCCGGCTCCTGTCGGACATATCAACACCCCATCCTGATAACTCAACATTGCACCAGCGACACGGCGTATTGAATCACGACTGACCATTCCGTACTCATTAGCGACGAGTTGCTGCCGCCAGAGTTCCCGCCCCGTGGGTGGGTCCAAGCAAATCAGGAATATGTCGCCAGCTAATTCACACATGACATACAAACGCCCCTCAAGCGGCAACGGCGGCCCGAGGAAAAACGCATTTGCCAAAGGAGATTCCGGTCCAGCTCTGACACCCTGAAACCACTTAAGAATCCCCTCGGACTCCAACTCCAGTGCGACAAGCGAATTCCCGCTGCTAGGCATTACAGCCCGCCCGAACATCATGTTCACAGGCGGGTTTACCTTCCGCAGCCCCTCAAGAACGTAAACACGCTCTCCATCACTTGTCACCTGACCATACGGCAAATCATTCCAAACCCGCTGTTTCAAAAGCTCATTGAACTGGGATTGCTTACCGGTGGTGTTACCCATGCGGGCGTTGGCCACACGAGCGTTTGCCAATCGATCATTGGTTTCATCTTCCTCAGAACTTTTGCTCCAAGGGTGTAACCAAACTCGCTTTCCTGTCCGATAATCGACGCCCACCAAATACTCGGTGGTCCGCATCAGAAGTTGATCCCCCACTTTAAGCGGAATCCAGCTCGGAGGCGGCATTTGCCCACTGGATGCCAGAGACCTCTTCAGTTCATTCACGACACGCTGCTGCTTTGGGCTGACCGTCGTGTCCAACTGCCACCGAACGTTACTCAAAGGCATTTGGCCAGAGCTGGCACCATTTCGATTTTCTCCCGCATTGAAAACGCGATACTCGGCAAGCTGACCTTCCGGAAGCTTTTCGGTGGCACCATAAAACTGCTCAAGCCACTCCATCAGATCGCCGCCCTGGGGTCCTGACTGCTCAACACCGCCTATGGTGACTTTCTCTGACTCGGCCAAGAAGGGGACCGACATCAGCGGCGACGGTTCGCCACCTTCTACGGAGACTTTCTTTGACTTTCCCAACAAGGCGGTGGGCAGATCACGCTTTGCCAACTTGCATGCAGCAGCATGTAAGACAAGCACTTCCTTGCCAAGTCGGTTCACCGCTCTGGGAACGGTAACGATGTCATCCAACAACGCTGAAGCCGCAATTGGGTGGCCTTCCAACATTTCATGCTGTGCAAGCAACCAAGAAGCATCATACCCGGCTTGGGTATGGAAATACCTGCGGCGCACCTCGCGTACGCCACCCCAATCTCGCGCGTCCGCCGCTTGCTGCAGCAATTTACTTGCAGAGGGTCCATAACGCAGTTCATAGGTTTCCATGGCTGCCAAAGGCAGGCCACCAATCATGTCACGAATTTTATTCTTAAAGCTCTGATTCAATGGGGTGCCGAACACCTGTGACTCGCCCGCATCAAGAAAGAAATCCTGACTCAACAACTCACCCTCTTCGCCCTCTTCGGTCACGCGAGCAAGAAGGTCCCCCAAACTTATCACCGCCTCATTGTATCTCGAGTCCTCGATTGCTTCCTTGGCTTCCCTCATCCGCTTCTGCAGGTTACGGGGCACGCTTACGAAACGAGCAGAAACGACAGAACGATTCGATATTGGAAACTGCGCATAGGCAGGCTCAGCCCGGTTCACTTCGGAAACCGCAAGCAATACCAACAGTAGAGTAGCTGGCTTAATCAAGTGGGCGTTTTGTTTTTGAACCACAATAAAACCTCAAGAGGAGGGGGATAGCGCGACGGCTAACTCGGCAGACGGCATGAGTCCATCTGGATGTACCGAATCCTACTGTGCTTATTGTACGGCCCAATCCACAATTGTGGCGAGTGTCCAAGCTACTTTCGTGATTCCAGACCGGTCAAAATATCGTCAAACACGCGGTCAGCAGACTGATCACCATCAATTTCCAGGACATTACCCTGCCCGCGGTAGTGCTGTAGAACCGGGGCTGTCTGTGTTCGATATACCTCAAGACGAGCTGAAATGGTTTCCTTGTTGTCATCTTTGCGATTCTGCAACTCGGCTCGCTTCAAAAGTCTGTCCAGTAGAACCTCTGGCTTGACATGCAAGTGCAACACCGCGTCAATCCGCACTTGGCGTTGTTTGAGAAACTCATCTAACAGCTCGGCCTGATGGACAGTTCTTGGAAAACCGTCAAAGAGACACCCGGATTGGCAATCATTCTCGGAGAGTCGCTTGGTCACGATAGGCATTACGAGATAATCCGGTGCCAATCGTCCCACGTCGATATAACTTGCAACGACCTTGCCCAGTGGAGAATCACGCTCGGTATCTCGAAGCATGTCACCTGTTGAGAGGTGAGGCACACTCAACGACTCTACCAGCCGACTACACTGCGTTCCCTTGCCCGCGCCGGGAGGTCCAATGAACACAATCCACATTGCTAACAACCATGAGAAAAAGCTGCCAATCGACAACAAAGACGCCGCCAGACAACTGGTGGACAAAGTCTGCAGCGTCTGTGGCAATCGTTCATTCGGCACACGAGTCAGGCAGCAACCAAAGTCCAACTCACTTCAACGAGTTGTCAGCCTGCCAAGATCAACGCATTCCGCCTTTCCGGCCTTTCATCAGGCCGGCAGCATTCCGCTGTTCCGCATGACGCATGAACAGCTCTTCACTACCAGTGGCTACTTACACGACAGGCGAAACCCCGCCGCCGGCTCCTTCGAGCAAGCCACGATAGTTACGCATCACCAAGTGACTATCAATCTTCTGAACCAAGTCAAAAGCGACACTGACCGCAATCAGCAAGCCCGTTCCACCATAGAAACCAGCGATGGAATAAGGCACACCCAGCGATCCATAGACAATGGTCGGCACGATTGCGACGATTGAAAGGAAGGCTGCTCCCACGTAAGTGATACGCACCATTACCTTCTCAAGATAATCCGTCGTTCTCTTACCAGGACGATATCCCGGAATGAAGGTTCCGCTATCTCGCAAGTTGTCCGACATTTCCTTCGGATTGAAGGTAATCGCTGTCCAAAAGTAGCAGAAAAAGAAAATCAGCACGACATAGAGCAGGTTGAAGATGAAGGATGCCTGATCATTCAGCGTCAGCCCCATGTAGTTGAAGGCTTTGAAAAGAAAACCAGCAGGATCGAACAAGCCGGCTAAACCGCCCAACAGCATTCCAGGAATCATCAAAAGACTGCTTGCAAAGATGATCGGCATGACGCCGGCCTGATTGATCCGAAGGGGCAGGAATTGGCGAGTGCCGCCATAAACACGACGACCGCGAGTAAATTTCGCGGACTGCGTAGGAATCTTCCTCTGCCCAAGCGTGATAAAGACAACGCCAAACACCACTCCGACGAATAACACAATCAACAGAACAAGTGTCTCGATTCCGATCTGCCCGCGGCTGAGTCCCGTCAGTTCCGTCTTCATGTTCCGGACCAACTCATACAACGCCTTTGGCATCTGAGCCAGAATTCCGGCCATGATCAGCAGGCTGATCCCGTTACCGATCCCGTATTCATCAATTTGTTCCCCCAGCCACATCAGGAACACGGTGCCACAGGTCATCACAAGCACCGCGACGATCTGCCAACCCCAATACAGACCCGTCTGGTCAGCATTCAGGAAATCGATGTCGATACTCCCGTAGCCGGCGGCACCTCCTGACATCAACATGAACTTCAAGTACATGTAACTTTGCACAAGACAAATCGCAACCGTCAAATATCGCGTGTATTCATTGAGCTTTTTGCGGCCCGCCTCGCCTTCTTTCTTCAACTCTTCGAGCGGCTTGTAGACGCTTCCAAGCAACTGAAAAATGATCGAAGCTGAAATGTAGGGCATGATGCCGAGACCGAAGATCGTGGCCTGACGAAGGTCGCTGGCCGCAAACACTGTGATCTTTTCAAAGAACTCAGACGCTGCCCCCCCTTCATCCGCCAGATCGGTCGCGATCATGGGTAAGGGAATATGAAAACCGATCCGGTAAACTGCCAGCAGACCAACAGTGAGCAAGATCTTCTTGCGAAGTTCCGGGATCGAAAAAATGATGCGCAGCTTTTCAAACATGCGTCAGGTCCATCTTGGATTCGTGCCGCAGCGATGGCTTTCGGCACGCGGCAGGTTGATTCGTCTGATTGAAATTTAAGATCACTCGCAACTACTCAGGAAAGTCTTCGACCTTCCCCACAGAGTGGCAAGTGACTGGATCGCAGTCTACCGGCTTCTTCCCGACAGAGCGAGAGGAAAGAGTCCCTCCCGGACGCCGCATCAAACCACCAGACCATCGCAAAACAAGCCCGATTCCGCTAACGAGTGATTTCCTCGATGCAACGAAAACCGGGCTGGCATGCTGTGAGCATTGTCTAGGACTTGCTCTTGGCTTCCTTCAGAGCGTTCACACGCTCGTCAGGTGTACGCTTACTGACTAATTTTGTGATCGTCCCACCAGCAGCAGTGATCTTCTCTTCTGCCGATTTGCTGAACCGATGAGCACATACGGTCAACTTCTTCGTGAGTTCACCATCACCGAGGATTTTAACCTCATCGAAATTACCCTTCGCCAAATCCTTCGCGGCGAGGCTTTCCAAAGTCACTTCTGCTCCATCATCAAACGCCTCGTTAATGCGCCCAACATTGACAGCGAAAACCGTCATTGCCCAACGGTTGTTGAAACCGCGTTTGGGAACACGGCGGAACATCGGCATCGCACCACCCTGGAAGTTGGGCTTGCGACTGTAACCGCTTCGACTTTTGTGACCCTTGTGGCCACGTCCGGCGGTTTTGCCGTGCCCGCTACCTGGGCCACGACCGATTCGCTTTCGCTTGCGGTTCTTTTGGATCCCGCGATGGACATCGTTGAGGTTCATGGTGAAACCCGTTCTAACCTTATCTCTGTGACTTGATTCAATCTGATTCAATCCGGGCATCGGCACGACGCTCGTCGCACTGCCCCTAGCGGACCTAAGCCGTTAACTCTTCGACTTCCAGCCCCCGCAACGCAGCGACCTGCTCAGCAGTTCGCAACTTCGACAGTGCATCAACTGTCGCCTTGACGAGCGTGACAGGATTGTTGGTCCCGTATGACTTCGTCAGAATATCGTGAATTCCAGTCGCTTCGCAAACCGCACGCACGGCCTGTCCAGCGATAATACCTGTACCTGCTCCGGCCGGTAAAAGCACTACTTTTGCGGCACCATAATGCCCCCAAACTTGGTGAGGGATGCTACCCTCAACCAGTGGGACATCAATCAAGCTGCGACTCGCTTGCTTCTGTGCCTTCTGAACGCTTGGTGGGACTTCATTCGCTTTTCCGTAGCCCCAGCCAACCTTTCCGTTGCCGTCACCGACAACGACCATGGCAGCAAAACTGAAGCGGCGACCACCTTTGACCACTGCGGCGCAGCGTTTGATCTTGACGACACGGTCCAGCATGCCGTCGCCGACACCCTCTTTTTCCTGGTTCCGTTGCTTTCGTGGTGCGTTACTAATGGTTCAATCCTCTTCGGGAGGTGCTATCTGATATTTCGGTAAAATTAGAATTCGAGCCCACCCTCGCGGGCTGCCTCGGCAAAGGCAAGTACACGACCGTGGTATTTGTTATGCCCACGATCGAGTCGAACACTCTTGATTCCTGCAGCCGATGCCTTCTCTGCGATCGCTTTTCCGATCACAGCAGCAGCATCACAGTTGCCCCCAACGCCAACACCCGATCGAACATCCTTATCGCGTGTACTGGCACTGACGAGCGTCTTCCCAGACAGATCATCAACGACTTGGCAGCTAAAATGCTTCAATGTGCGGTTGATACACATCCGGGGTTGCTCCGAGGTCCCACGCAGCTTGTTTCGCACATGCTGCCGGCGTCGGAGTCGTTTCTTCTGAAGTTTCTTATTCTTATCCATCTGATTACCGTTGGAGCCAATTCCGACCCAAAGGTCAGTCAGGCGGTCTTTCTAGGTGGTGTTTTATTTGGTTGCGGACTTACCAGGCTTGATCTTAACTTGCTCACCCTGATAGCGAATCCCTTTGCCTTTGTAAGGCTCGGGCTTCCGGAGCGATCGAACTTCGGCGGCAAACTGGCCCACCTGTTGCTTATCGCATCCTTGAACGACGATATGCGTCTGGTCGGGGCAAGTCACGCTCAAGGTTTTTGGGATCTTCTGGTGCAACTCATTGGCAAATCCAACACGAAGCTGCAGGACATCGCCCTGAATCGCCGCGATGTAACCCACACCCACGATTTCCAGTTTCTTCTCATAACCCTTCGTCACGCCCTCGACCATGTTGGCGATCAGAGCACGGGTCAAGCCGTGGAATTCTCGTGAAGAACGGTCATTACCGGCTCGGTTGACGATAACGCAGTTGGTGTCACTGTCAACGCTAACCGAGACCTCAGGACGATGCTCATACTCGAGCTTGCCTTTGGGCCCTTCGACGTTGATGAGACGACCGGTCACGCTAACTTTTGCGCCACCTTCGATCGCTACGGGTTTCTGTCCAATGCGACTCATAACAGTTGCTTTAATTTCAATCTAAGTATTTTGCTTGGCAAACCTGAATTACCATTCATCCGGAACACGGAAAAACCACGTTCGCTGGAACCAGCATCAGGCGATTTCGCAAAGCACCTCGCCGCCAATGTTTTCACGTCGAGCTTCGCGATCACTGATCACACCTCGACTGCTGCTGATGATGCTGATTCCCAGCCCACCAAGCACTGGCTTGAGTTCTTTACCACGGGTGTACATTCGACGTCCGGGCTTGCTGACACGCTTGATCGTCTGGATCACTCGCTCACCATTGGGCCCATATTTCAGTTCTAATCTCAGTGTGGACGTAGGGTTTTCCTCGTCCACTTCCTTCCAGTCCCAGATGAAACCTTCGCGTTTCAGAACGTCGGCGATGCCTCGTTTGAAACGACTGGATGGAATATCGACAAATGGCTTCTCAACGCGAACCGCGTTACGGATGCGAGTGAGCATGTCGGCAATTGGGTCGGTCATCATAATGTTGTCTACTCCCCTTCGACTCTTTCAATTCTCACCAGCTGGCCTTACGAACACCGGGGATCAACCCGAGGTTCGCGTTTTCGCGAAAACAAATCCGGCAAAGGCCGAACTTGCGGTAAACCGAGCGAGGACGGCCGCAGAATGTACAGCGGTTCTCCTTGCGGGTACTAAACTTTGGCTTTCGATTGGCCTTGGCTATCTTCGATTTGCTTGCCACGGGGTGACTTTCAGTTTCTTGGCTGTAAAGTGGAAGTTTGTTTCGCGTCGTAAGCTAACCTTACGCCGCTCCCTTTTTATTGTTGTCCTGTTTGAAAGGCATTCCAAGCTTCTCAAGCAGGTCACGAGCTTCATCGTTCGTATTGGCGGTCGTTACGATGGTGATGTTCATACCCTGGGGGCGAGTGAATTTGTCCGGATTCAACTCCGGAAACACCAACTGCTCAGTCAAACCGAGCGTGTAATTGCCACGTCCATCAAATGCTTTGCGACTGATGCCGCGGAAGTCACGAACACGAGGCAAAACAACCGAGACTAATCGGTCGAGAAACTCGTACATTCGCTGACGCCGCAAAGTAACCATGCATCCAATAGGCATGCCTTCGCGAAGCCGGAAGTTAGCAATCGACTTGCGAGCATTCGTGATCACAGGCTTTTGACCCGAGATCTCGGTCATGCACTCGAACGCAAGGTCGAGGACTTTCTTGTCTCCAATAGCCTGACCGACACCCATGTTCAGGGTAATCTTCTCGACACTTGGGATCTGGTGTGGATTGCTGTATCCGTGCAACTCGGCCAACGCTTTGCGGACCTCGTTCTCGTAGCGAACTTGCAATCTTGGTTTTGATTCTGCCATTTGTTTGTTCCGCGTTCGCGGTTTCTAACAACTGTTTTCGATGTTGATCGGTGGTGATGTCGTGCTTGCGTCAGCCGGCACGCCGGTGACTGATGCTTACTTGCTGGCGTGTCGCTCACGGGGAGGGGCGATTTTGCCGAGACTGGCACCGCTGCCTTTGGCGTAACGCTCTTTACTGCCGTCTTCCAGAAACCGGACACCAATTTTGGTGGGCTTACCGGTGGTTGGGTCGATCATCATGACATTGCTGGCACTGATCGGCATTTCCTTCTCGAGACGCCCACCCTGTGGGTTTTTCTGACTCCGCCTCACGTGCTTCCATACCTTGGCAACGCCCTCAACAACAACTTTGTTGTTCTTTCGGTCGATCTTCAGGATCTTGCCTCTCGCGTTGGCAGCCTTACCGGCCCCGGCGATCACTTGGACTTCGTCATCAATACGGAAATACATGACTTCTACTTCGTTTCAAACTGTGTGGTTTCTAACAGTAAACTTCATTCGCCGCTGGTCAAACAACCTCATTGGCCAGACTGACTATTTTCATGAAGCTGCGATCACGCAACTCACGAGCAACCGCACCAAAAATGCGTGTACCGCGAGGCGTCTTGTCTTTGTCGATCAGAACAACAGCATTGCTATCGAACTTGATGTAACTCCCGTCAGCGCGACGAGTCGGCTGCTTTGTACGAACAATGACTGCACGCACAATCGACTTCTTCTTGATATCACTGCCAGGGATCACACTCTTGACGCTGCAGACAATCACATCACCCAAGCCTGCAAAACGGCGCCGGCTTCCGCCCAGCACCTTGATACACATGACTTGTCGGGCGCCGGTATTGTCGGCCACATCGAGTCGGGATTCTTGTTGGATCATTTTCTTATCTTACTGCCTGAAAGGCTTTTGCTAACTTCGGTTGTGAGTTGCCCCTGCAGGGTCACTCACCTGCTGTCTCTTCAGTGGTCTCACCCGCTTCGTCACCCGCATGGGCAGCTTCAATCGCTTCTGACTCAGCTTGTGTCGCCCCCTTACGAGCGGCACGCAAGGCAGCAACATCTACTTCGGTGCTTTTCTCAAGCACACGAACCAAACGCCACCGCTTGAGCTTACTCAAAGGTGCGGACTCGATGATTTCCACACGATCCCCGGTGCCCGATTCGTTGCCCTCATCGTGGGCATAACAAACGGTGCGACGGCGAATGTATTTCTTATACTTCGGATGCTTGACCAAGCGGTTAATTTCGACACGACGAGTCTTGCTCATCTTGTCACTGGTCACGATTCCGGAAACAACACGTTTCGGCATGGAGTCAGGTCCGAGTTCTACTGTAGGTAATGATTGGTGTTACTAACTTGCCGCTTTCTGACGCTCTGTCTGGATCGTTTTGATCCGAGCGATCAGCCGGCGATTTTTTCTAATTTCGCTTGGTGTATTCAATCTCTCTGACTGAGACTGAAAACGAAGCCGAAACAACGTCTGCGCCGCTTCTTTAGCGGTCGCGTCAAGTTGCTCGTCGCTCATTTCGCGAAGTTCAATGTTACTACTCATGTCTGTATGTCTTTAGTGCGAACCGAAAATTCATTCAGCCACAGGATTGCGGCAGCCGCGATGCAGGCATCGCGACCTTTGGGGCGGCACCCGCGCTAGGCGGACCGACGCTCCACAAAACGGACTTTCACAGGAAGTTTGCTGGCTAGACGTGCAAAACACACTTTCGCCTGCTGTTCCGTGACGCCTCCGAGTTCGTAAAGGATAGTGCCCGGCTTCACGACCGCAGCCCAGAAGTCCGGCTCACCCTTACCTTTACCCATCCTCGTTTCCAACGGTGTGCTGGAAACTGATTTATCTGGGAAGATTCGAATGTAAAGCTTTCCTTCGCCGCGGACGTATTGCTGAGCAGCGATACGGCCGGCTTCGATCGTCGTGGCTTTAACCCAACCGGGTTCCAGGGACTGAATCCCATAGTCACCAAAGACGACCGTGTTGCCGCGCGTCGCGCTACCTTTTATGCGACCTCTTTGGCTTTTTCGATGCTTGACCCGTTTGGGCATCAGCGCCATCGGTGTCGTCTCCGTAAGTACCTTGGTTTATCCACACCTGAATCCCGATGTGCCCCTGTGGCGTCATCGCTTCGGTGAATCCGTAATCAATCTTTGCTTGCAGAGTACTCAATGGAATTGAGCCTGCAATCTGCTTTTCACGACGGGCCATTTCGGCACCGCCTAAACGTCCTGCCATCTGGATTTTGATGCCTTTGGCACCCGCATCCATCGTCTGTTCCAAAGAACGCTTCATCGTTCTCCTGAAACTTGACCTTTTAGCAAGCTGTTGTGCGATATCCTCAGCAACGAGCTGAGCCTGCAACTCAGGACGACCAACCTCTTCAACCTTCAGGTTGATTCGTCGGCCAATCAAGTTCTGCAGTTCGGCCTGGAGAATCTCGATCTCCTGACCCTTTTTTCCGATGATCAAACCTGGGCGAGCAACGAACATCATGACGCGTACTTCGTCACGGGTCCGCTCGATCTCAATGCGGTCGATACCAGCACTGCGGTACTGGCTCTTCTTCGGATGGTTCATGATGAAGTTCCGAAGCTTGCGGTCCTCGACCAACAAAGCTGCGAAATCCTGCTTCGATGCGTACCATCGGCTAGACCACCCGCGGGTGACACCGGTTCGGAATGCGATAGGGTTAACTTTTTGACCCATCTGGGACTCAGCCAAATATGAGTAAGTGGAATCGTTACCGGAATTACAGTTCGTCAATCGGCGTCAGTGCGACGCGAATATGACTGCTGCGTTTTTTAATTGTAAAAGCACTGCCGCGGGCACGAGGACGAATCCGCTTGAACATTGGCCCGCCATCAACGCAGACTTCTGTCAAAACCAACTCCTCGATTCGGTGACTGCGACCGCTGTTCTGCTCAGGTTGCTGAGCGTTACCAACCGCACTCTTAATGACCTTCTCCAGCATTCGTGCACCGCGCTGCGGCTGATACCTGAGAGCATCGAGAGCTTCATCCGCGTACATCCCACGCACGAGGTCGGCCAGAGGGCGAACTTTCTGTGCGCTAATGCGAGCGTTTTTGTGTCTTGAGTTAAAGCTTGTCATTTTGATTTCAAGAAACTACTTCTTGCCCTTTCCGCTGTGACCCTTGAATGTCCGCGTGGGAGCAAATTCGCCCAACTTGTGCCCAACCATATCCTCGGTGACGGCGACCTTCACGTGCTTACGACCGTCATGGACCATGAATGTGACATTCACGAACTCAGGAACAATCGTGCAGGCACGGGCCCACGTTTTGATCGGCTCGCTGCGCCCCGCCTCCTCCTGTTTTTGCACTTTGTAAAACAGTTTTGGATCGACGAATGGGCCTTTCTTGCTACTTCGGCTCATGAGATTTCAATTGACAGTTACGGGTTCCAGTGGCAGTCAGACCGCCAGGTGATTATCGATTACTTATGCAGTTTTAACTGCCCGTACCGCTTGCTCTTGCGGCGACGAACAATTGAACTGTTGCTTGGTTTACGCTTCTGACGAGTAGCACCACCCTTGGCGCTCTTGCCCGTCGGGCTCACTGGGTGACGACCACCTTTGGTTCGCCCCTCACCACCACCATGCGGGTGATCGACCGGGTTCATTGCTGTTCCCCGGACATGAGGACGACGACCGAGCCATCTTGCTCGACCCGCTTTCCCTAGCCTGACGTTCATGTGATCGCTATTTCCGACCTGGCCGATCGTGGCACGACAAAGACTGGAGACACGACGAACCTCGCCACTCGGCAGTGAGATCTGTGCCCAATCAGCTTCCCGAGCCATCAGCGTCGCCGACGTGCCAGCAGAGCGACACAGCACAGCACCCCGACCAGCACGCAACTCGATACAACACACCGTTGTCCCGAGCGGAATATTCTTTAACGGCATGCAGTTCCCGACGACGGGCGCTGAATCAGACCCATTCTGAACCGAATCCCCCGCCTTCAACCCAGCCGGAGCAACGACGTAAGTCTTCTCGCCATCCGCATACTTCAGCAAAGCGATCCTGGCCGTACGATTCGGATCATACTGCACCGAATCAACCGTGGCCGCTACACCATCTTTAGCACGTCGAAAATCGACGATGCGATATTTCTGCTTGTGGCCACCGCCACGATGCCGCGCCGTGATCTTACCCTGGTTGTTCCGACCACCAGTCTTTCGCTTGGGTCGCAGCAACGAACGCTCTGGCGAATACCCAGGCGTCAGCTCAGCAAAATCACTGACCGACGCATTACGTCGCCCGGCGCTTGTCGGCTTGTAGACTCGAATGCCCATTTTATTTTCAGTTAACCGTTACTTATTTACCGTGTTTCTGATCCGTACCGCAAACCACCACTGACTAGAAGAAATCAATGCGGTGATCTTCCTGCAGCTCAACGATCGCCTTTTTCCAATCGGCCGTTCGACCGTAACGAAACTTATAGCGACGCAACTTACCTTTACGGTTCTGCGTACGAACTTTCTTAACCTTCACTTCGAACAACTCCTCAACAGCACGCTTGACGTCGAACTTCGTCGCTTCGCGATGAATCTCGAACGCATACTGGTTGTTCCGTGTAGCTCGGTGCACACCCTTTTCGGTAACCAGCGGACGCAACAGAATCTGATGCGCCTCAAGCTGAATGCCGCCCTCAGGGCTCGCAGGTGGTTGTATTTGTGTCATCTGAAGTCACTTCGTCTTACGTGT
This sequence comes from Rhodopirellula sp., assembly GCA_003513555.1. Classification (GTDB taxonomy): domain Bacteria; phylum Planctomycetota; class Planctomycetia; order Pirellulales; family Pirellulaceae; genus Rubripirellula. The sequence goes on from DOPG01000202.1 coordinate 19,897, forward strand.
CTGCTTCACTCAACGTCGGCAGCAGCTTCGCTACTGGCTTGAACACCCGCGCAGGTGCCATCTTTAATTTTGTCCAACGCCTCTCGCGTCACCAACATTCGATTTGGCTTCAGAACCGAAAGAGCATTCAACTCCCGAACCGGCTGAACTGAAACACCCGCGATATTACGCCCACTCTTATAAACAGCGACGTCGTGATCCGCAGTCGCAACCAGAGTAGTGGTCCCATCGAGCCCGAGCGACTTCAACACCGAGGCCATCCGACCTGTCTTTGGTGCATCAAAGCCCAAGGAATCAACAACAACCAACTCGCCATCATCAATTTTGGACCGGATCGCCATGCGAGTCGCAAGACGAACAGCCTTCTTATTAAGCCGATAGCTGTAGTCACGCGGCTTAACTGTCCTAGCAACACCACCGCCACGGCGAACATTCGACCGACGCGACCCGGCACGAGCATTACCCGTACCTTTCTGGCGATACATCTTCTTCGTCGAACCCGCAACTTCACCACGAGTCCGAGTGTTATGAGAACCTTGGCGCAAGTTCGCCTGATACATCACAACCACATCGTGCAACAACTGCTTGTTGACACTCGCGGCGATCTGCTCGGTATCTATCTCGTAAGTACCGACTTCACCGCCGGACTCATTAAAAACTGTCAACGTGGCCATATTCCTCAACCCACCTTGTTCGTTTCGCGAATGGTCACAAAGCCGCCATTCGGACCCGGCACAGCACCGCGAACGAGCAACAAATTATTTTCAGCATCCACGCGAACCAACTCAAGGTTACGGGACGTTGTCTTAGCGTTGCCATACTGGCCCGCCATACGAATACCTTTAAACAGCCGACTAGGAGAAGCACTACAACCAGTACCACCAGCATGACGATGCACTTTCTTGACACCGTGAGTAGCCCGCTGACCAGAGAAGTTGTGACGCTTCATCACACCGGCAAAGCCGCGACCCTTGCTCGTACCAGTCACATCCACACGCTCAATCTCAGCAAACTGATCAACCGTGACCTCTGCCCCGACCTCAAGATCGGTTTCACCACGAAACTCACGAATGAATGTCTGCGGCTCGCAGCCAGCCTTAGCAACCAACTCGACACCCGCAGCAGCAAGCTTCTTGGAACGCTTGCTATCCAACTTCGCTACATGGCCACGCTCACTGCGACTCGCCAAGCGACGCGGCTTATCCTCAAAACCCAACTGCACGGCCTGATAGCCATCGCGATCTTCACTGCGAACCTGCAGGACATGACACGGACCAGCCTGGATCACAGTAACAGGCACTGCTCGCCCATCCTCCAAGTAAACCTGTGTCATCCCGACTTTACGGCCGAGGATTGATGGTGACATAACTTTCATCTCGCCCCGCTCATCCGGGACGCCCGTCATTCGTGTTGGATTCCAAGTTTCGCCAAGCCGAACCACTGACATCAGGCAACCTTCAATGCACCGAGAGCGATTCCACTCGACCCAAATCAGACTTGCACCGCACCAAGGTTATCGACCGACTTCCGTTCATCCGGAAACTGTCTCTGATACTTTGTGTGCCGCTACCCGAACCGCCCCAAATTCAACTCTGAGACCCGGGTGTCCTCCAGACCGATACTATCTTGCAGACGCCTTAATCTTGATGTCCACACCAGCCGGGAGGCTTAATTTATTTAACGCTTCAATCGTCTTAGCCGTAGCCTGGACAATGTCAATCAGTCGCTTGTGAGTACGAATCTCGTACTGCTGCCGAGACTTCTTATTCACAAACGGCCCAGACAGGACCGTGTAACGCTCCACTCGAGTCGGCAACGGAATCGGCCCGTGCACCTCACTGTGGGTACGCTTGACTGTATCGACAATCTCTTGGGCACTCTGATCCAAAACAGAATGGTCGTACGCTTCCATACGAATTCGAATTACTTCGCTTGCTCCGGCAGACACAGATTGGTGACCAATGAGAGAGTTGTGATACAGTGGCCCCTGCAGACCGGATTTTTACCGAGAAAATATCCCAGTATTGACATCCTTCGCCTTCAGGGTGCTCGGGGCTGTTCCCGCGAGCGAAGCGAGAATTTAGGGGTCGAACCAAAGTCCGTCAACGGCTCTTGGCCAATCGAGCGGATAATTCTTTGGTACTTTTTCAGTTTTTTCGACCTGAACGGCACGCGACACGAGACGAATAGATCACAACACAAAATTCAGAGCCAGATTTTGACCCCAGCACAATCCAAAAAAAGCGCCCATTACTCCTAAACATCGACGCAAACCCCCTATCATGCCAATAAATTCTTTTACGTGACTCGAAACCCAGCAGCCCGAGACGCTTCCACCGAAGCGAGGCATAGACACTAAAAAACTCTTCAAAAAAAGATAAATGGAGCCGGAATGGAGCCGCTCTCACCCCAAAACTCCGAGTTACCGCCGCTTTCCCACCCGGAAACTTCTGACAGCACGCACTTTGATAAGGAGGCGAGTGACATGGACTGCAATGAGAAAGCCCCGCCTGATACTTCCCACCACGGCAATACCCAACGCCAAGATCGCGACCAGAACGACGAAATTGCGTCCGTCCGCACCGCACCGAAACGCGTGGGAATAAAACGCGTAGGTCTGCGGATTACTGTCGCTTTCGTTGCCCTCGTCCCACTGACCCTGCTAGTCATTGCTGGCAATCTGAATCCTGCCGAAGAGGGACTGGGAACGCATCAAGATCTCGGGCTTCCCCCTTGCTCACTTCGTGTGCTCGCTGGGATTCGATGCCCCGCTTGCGGCATGACGACCTCTTGGTCCTACTTTGCGAGAGGCAACTGGCTGGCCAGCATGAACACGAATGCGGGTGGTTTTTTGCTGGCATTGCTTTCCCTTCTGATGATCGTGCTGGCAGCTCAAGTGATTCACTGCGGACGTCTTCCCTCACCACGTGTCCAGACCTGGGTAACGATGGCAGGGGCAGGAGTCCTGATTGTCACGCTAGTGGACTGGATCATCCGCTTGCAGTCTTAAGCAAGTTCAGAGCTGCGCAGCTCGTCACCACTGCGTCCTATCTTG
>DOPG01000077.1:0-8158 GCA_003513555.1 Rhodopirellula sp.
ACCAACACTGGTCATGCTCGTGTGGGGTCAAGAGAGACTGCGCGACAAGGATAGCGACTTGCTCATCGAGCCGTTCTCAAACGATCGGCTCAATCCTAACAGCTATAATCTCGCTCTTCACGATGAGCTGCTCGTTTACGAAGAAGTGGTATTGGATGCGGCATCGCCCAACCGCTATCGGCGACTGGAAATCCCGGCCGAGGGACTCACATTGCAGCCCAACATGCTGTATTTGGGGCGAACGGTAGAGTATACCGAAACACAAGGCTTCGTCCCCATGATTCAGGGCCGAAGTTCATTAGGTCGACTAGGGCTGTTCATTAATCCAGGCGGGAGCGTTGGCGACGTTGGCTACTGTGGAACATGGACACTGGAAATGCACTGCGTCCAGCCAGTTCGAATTTACCCCAACATGCAGGTTTGCCAAATTTACTACTTGTCACTGGAAGGTGCGGCAGATTCGTACAGCAGCGACAAATACCAGAATAGCCGTGACATCCAACCCAGTTTGCTGTTCCGTGAACTTGGTGGTGATGACCAGGACACTCAACTGGAACTGAACTTTGACGAATTGTTGCATGGCAGCAAGTGAAAAGCGTGGACAGCCACCAACCAGCCTACGTCAGGCAAAATCTGAGCAAGCGACTTAGTACCAGTCAACAATCGATTTAGAAACAGTCACAGACAGTTCGCGATTCACTCGTCGTCAGCGGCCTCGACCCAACCGGGATTGTTTCGATTTGCAATTCAGAAACAAGAGTTCGTGGTAAAGCATTTCAACACGTGGCATTTCACAACCTCGCTCTCTGGCTTGCCGAAGTGGGGTTCCCAAGATTGCTTCGATCTCCATAGGTCTTTGCTTGATGAAATCAAGCCGCATGCTGCTGTTATAGGGAACCATATCGCGGGTAACATCCAAAGTCTCTTGAATTACCTGCTCGCTGATTGTCGCACCGCATGCATTGGCACCGCGGCGCACCTCTTCCATCAAACTTCGGGCCAAATCACATGACGCTGGGCTTTCCATCAATTCCTGTGTCGACGCATTGAGCACTACCGACAGCCCATTGAAGGGAATATTCCAGATCAATTTTTTCCATCTAGCAGCAGCCAGATCAGCCACAAGTTGGGCATCAATTCCAGCTTCCACCAAGTCATCACGGATCGCTGCGGCGTGGTCTGAATTTGGCTTCGGTGCAGGAAGGTAATCACCAAGCAGGATTCGACCGTGATCTAGATGCCTGATGTGGCCGGGGGCCACCTTATTGCTGCATAGGAAACAACATCCTCCCAGCACACGATCGGGACCAACGATTTGAGCAGCGTCGTGCTCCACATCTAATCCATTCTGCAGCACAAGGACACGTCCGCCATTTGACGTCGGTTTTTGCAGCAGATCTGGTAACCGGCCGTTCTGAGTGGTTTTCAGGGCAACGATTGTCACATCACAGGGGGGCATCGTCACTGCCGCAGCGTGGACATTGACCTCCCTGAGTTCGAAATCGCCCAACGGCGTCTCAACCTTCCACCCGTGCTGACGGACATGCTCTGCATCACTGCGGAGCAAAAAGTGGACCTCAAATCCGGCCTTTGCCAACAAACAGCCGTAGAACCCACCCAGTGCACCGCCTCCGATAACGCCAAATCGCGTCGTTTTCACCATGTCTCACCTCGCATGTGCGATTGAGAACCGCAGCCGGCTAAGAAAATCCAAGTTTTTTTTCAAGCGTCAACGCAGGCCGTCTTTCAGGCCGCGGCCAGTACAAGGAATCAAGACGCACGCGGCAGTGGTCAGTTGCACTGCGAATCCACAAAATCGCCATCCAGGCACATACCAACGTGCAGCTCAGCCTCGCTTCAACATCCCAGCCCGCGTCACCTCAACCCGACTAGCAGGACACTCAACGTTCTCGAAACAACTCACTAATCGATTGGTCGTGATGAATCCTCTTGATTGCTTCGGCTAACAGCGGGGCGACCGTCAGTTCAACAAGATTAGGCAGTTGCTTCTCTTTAGGAATTGGGATGGAATCTGTGACCACGATCGAATCGATCGGCGCTTCACGCAATTTCTCAATAGCGGGCCCACACATCACTCCATGTGTCGTAGCGATATGAATTTCTCGCGCCCCCGCTTCGTGAACCAGTCGGGCGGCGCCACAGATGGAGCCTGCCGTGCTGATCATGTCGTCAAACAGCAATGCAACCTTACCCTCAACGGGACCGCCAATGATTGTGCTCTGACGTACTTCCAACGCACTCGTCCGCCTTTTATCTACGATGGCTAGCGTTCCACCGAGTCGCTTACTGTGACCGAGAGCCCGCTTGATACTACCCTCATCCGGGCTTACGACGACGATATCGTCGCCTTCCATCCCCAATTCACTGAAGTGCTCGTTGAGTACCGGCGCTGCATACAGATGGTCCACAGGTACATCAAAGAATCCTTGGATCTGGGCCGCGTGCATATCCATGGTAAGCACACGATCAGCACCCGCACGCGTGATCAAGTTGGCCGCGAGCTTGGCGGTAATCGGAACACGCCCCTCATCTTTGCGGTCTTGGCGAGCGTAACCATAGTAAGGAATAACCGCAGTGATCCGCTCTGCACTAGCCCTTTTGCAACAGTCGATCATGATCAACAACTCCATCAAGTTGTCATTGACCGGTGGCGCGGTGGGCTGGACAAGAAACACATCGCGGCCGCGAACGTCCTCATCCAATTTGCAAAAATTCTCACCATCGGGAAATTTTCCCAGCGTGATTGCCGCGGGCTCAAGGTGAAGATGTTTGCAGATTTTCGCAGACAAGTCATAATTACCACGACCGCTGAATATTTTCAGTTCACGCATAACCCATCGCTCTCATTTGTTCGTCAACTTGCTGTAATTCGTCGACATTGTTGATCGACAATGATTCACACTCTTTGAGAACAGGCACGGCTGCCACCGGTCGTCCGGCTTCGCGTAGAAGTCTCGCACAATCCGTTAGATAGTACTCAGACTGGGCATTATCGTCACTAAGTTGCTCCAAAACCTGCAACAAATCCTGGGTTTGGAATAGGTAGGTGCTCATATTCACCTCGCGAATCGCCAGTTGTTCCGCCGTTGCATCTTTGTGCTCAACGATCCCGGTGAATTCACCTTCTTGATCACGGACGATGCGGCCCAACCCGGTGGGATCATCTTTTTCGAGCGTGCCAAGTAACAAGGCAGGCTGCGTCTGTTCAAAATGCTGCAGCAAATCTTGCAGACTGGAGGCTTGAATCAGCGGAGAATCCCCAGCCACGACGATTGTTGGTCCTTGCTGCTCAGCCAGAACATCTCGACACATCTGCACAGCGTGCCCCGTGCCCAACTGTGGAGACTGCAACACGAATTGAGTGTCTGCCTGACGGGACTTCAATTCCGCCTCCACCATCTCCGCTTCATGGCCCACCACAACGATATGTCGTCGTATTCCAGCCTTTTCGAGGGCGTCAAGCACAAAGTGAATCATCGGCCGCCCCACAACTGGGCATAGCACCTTAGGGAGATCACTCTTCATGCGTGTCCCCTTTCCGGCAGCCAAAATCACAGCACAAGGTTCATTCATCTCGACAAAACCGCCTCTAGAACAGAAAAACAGACTCCAAAAGGGAGTCGTGCACCGCCAATCGTGTACTCTCACGGCAAATCTAACAAGGCGGGCGAATTCATCTGGATTTCGGAACGCCAAATTGACAACAATTACAGGGCAGACGCAGACAAACGCAAGGAAGCACAAGTGACGACGGCTGTGACGATAACGAACCTTTGGCAACGCTCTCAGCGTCTCACGACGCTGGGGGTCGATTTTATTGTCTATGCCACGGTCCGCGTCCTCATCTCCGTTTTGCAAACGCTCCCCACTGATATGGGCGACAGACTGTGCCACGGGCTTGCCTGGCTGGCGACTGGCCCACTCAAAATCCGTCAAGACATCACAAAAAAGAATCTGGATCAGATTTTCCCGAACGCCAGCCAGGAAGAGCGTGAACGCTTGGCATTTGCGATGTGGCATCATTTACTGCTGATGGTATGTGAAATCGCATGGGCGCAACGACGCCTGCACCTGACTAACTGGAACCAGTACATCGTATTCCAGGAGAATCGGCAGACGCTTCGGCATCTGTTGAGCCGGCGTCCCAAGGTGACCGTTACCGGACATTTTGGGAATTTTGAGGTGGGTGGATACCTGACTGGGCTCATGGGCTTCAGCACACTCACTATCGCAAGAAAACTCGACAACCCGTTTCTCCATCACTGGGTGCAGCGTTTTCGTGGTGCAAAAGGCCAACACATGGTCGACAAAGAAGGCTGCGCTCCTGCAGTCGATGCCCACCTCAAAAATGGTGGCATCCTGACCCTGCTAGCTGACCAACATGCGGGCCCCAAGGGATGCTGGGTCAACTTTCTCGGAATTCCTGCATCCTGCCATAAAGCGCTCTCGCTGTTTGCTCTCAGTTCCAACGCTCCCATGATGATTGGTTCAACAACCAGAATCACGGGACACCCCATGCGTTTCAAAATGTCATGCTCCGGTATCGCAGATCCGGAAAATGATCCCGAAGGCCATTGCGAATCCATCAACACACTGACACGCTGGTACAACGCAGGGCTTGCCAAAGCCATCGATCAATCTGTTGAGCAGTATTGGTGGCTACATCGGCGATGGCGAACACCACCCCCTCGAGTTGCAGCACGCCTGGCAAAAGCTGAACAGCGAAAAGCAGCCTAAACCACACGACAAAATCGCCAAGCCCCACATGCCCCCAACGCTGCACTTTGCCGCAGTGTTCATTCTTGATAGACGAAAACTTCAACGTCGTTCAACGGGGCAACCGACAGGGCAATGCATGGACAAGTACCTATCCGCCAGCCAGCTACCGCACGGTCAACGAACCGTGAACGATGTTATCAACGCATCAGCAGCAGACCGCATTCATCGCCTGGTTGCGATTTCCCCCCCGACTATCAATACCGCCCTCGGGTTTGAACACCGGAGGCGACGCCGTTATAGGCAGGCACTTCAGACACACTGAACTCTGCCCACAGCATCAAATGATCACTGACCATCATCGCTTGCTCCTGAGTGATGCCAAACTGCCGCTGCAAATCGACCAACCCAAAACGCCCCGTGTATTCACGGGTTGTCGTTTGATCGATCAGGATGTGATCGAGTGTCCGAGTTTGCATGGTGTCTGTCAAAGAATCTCCCCCTACGGAGACCAGATTGGGAACCTTCCCCAGCTCGTCTAACCCTGCCGTATTCACACCAAGATTCCCAAGCAGGATGCAATCCTCCTCACCTGTTTTCTGATAGCCATATTGCCGCACACTCTGGAAGACGTCATCCAATACATTCATCTCGTTTGTGGAAGACCCAGCACGGACGCCACTCGGGTTCGCGTGTGCGTTGATGAGGGTAAACCGAAACGGACTACGCCCCCCCACCGCACCAAAACGAGTCTCGAAAGATGCGACCATCGGTTCAAAATGCATGCGGTCGGTAGGATCCTGAACGACAAAAACGCTGCCCGGCGTCAGTTGAATTCTCGCTTTATCCCAAATGAAGGCAAAGCACTGCATGTCGCCCTCACGCCCCACAGGTGGGCTGACCTGCGATCCAAACTGACCGCCTGAAGCTGCGAGCCTTTCCATCAGTAACTTGATGCCGCCAGGATCCCTGGAAACACCTTGGATGGCTACAATATCGACACGAGCGATCACACTCGCCAACACCGACAGGATTCCGGCGTCCTTTGCTTTTCTTGAATCAAAGCCTTGAATACTGAACGTAGCCAAGCTCATTGTTTCGGCTGACTTTCCGTTGGGGTCCGGCAAGCTTACCGGCTGGATTGAGGAAGGCACACTTGCAGCCGATGCAGCATTCGTTCCGCTGCCGATATGAATTGCTGACAAATCCACTTTACCAGTCACGACCATCCCAAGCACGAACACAAACCCAGCGACGCTAACGAGCGGACCAATGTAACGCGTCAGTGGAATATGAGCTTTCGCTGGGCGATGTGCTGTTTTTACATTCTGTGCTGCATTATTTGCGTTACTGCTGCGTCCCGCGTCTTGGCCTCCACCAGTACCATGGCTGCCTCCACTTGAATCATTCCCTCGATGACTCTTACTGGATCGCCGTTTGCGTTTTAAAAACTTGACCATTTCACTTCTCACGTCAGTACAACACAATGATCCCAAGAACTCTAACTAACAAACACTCGCTCTTCTGATCAGTTTACGGCCCAACAACGACGGCACACGGTGGGCAGCCTAGCGCCACCTGCACAACCAACCTGCACGGTCGTCATGCGGCCCGCTTTGCAACCAAACCAGCATCAGCCCCAATCTCGCTAATCGCTTCGCGACAGAGCTGCCGCAGTCTTGCCGGGGCTACCTCACTTACGGCATGCAGTACAGGAATCGAATCACTTGCGGCTGCGCCAATGCTATGCAATGCCGACACGGCTCGCTCCCGCGCAGCAAGAAATGACGAACTGGTTAAAAATTCACACAGAGCAGGTGCAGCATCAACCGCTTCCTGCCCAAGCCTCCCCAACAATGTCGCCGCCCAATAGCTGATCTCACCATCTGACCGATCAGCAAGCAACGTAACCAATACCGGCAACTCAACTAGACTGGGCAGTATTGAGCTTTCGAGTGCTTGAGCGGCTGCTGCCCGCACAGCATCATCTCGGCTACCCGCAAGCCTGATTACCAGATCGGAAATACCGCGGACCTCCGAAGCTCGATCAATCTCAGCCAGCGTTTGCAATTGCACATCAGGTTCACCCCCAGACAAACGCTGACGCCACACTGTGTTTTTCTGATCCGCCGCAGACTCTCCTGACGTCGGCTTTACTGCAACATCACAGCGTGAGCCATTCCTACGATCAGCACTCGACATTCCAGCTATTCCCCTTCGCTGTAAACATGTCAGATAGCGAAAAAGTCCCACGCTCACTCCCTTATCCATTCTGCGACACTGCCAGAATGCAATTTGGGATGCTAAACTACCCAAGGTTTGTGAATACGACAGAAAGAGCGTTTCACGCAACCCCGGATACATGAATTGCTAGCAGAGTGTCTTTGCTCCCCTGCCTAGATTTCCACAAACAGCACTACCTACCCGCATCTTGGTCCACCATGCAATCACCTCCTGACTTTGATATCACCCCGGATCAGGAATCGATAGCCACCGTCGCTCGAGACATTCGTTTCTTTCCAACGCAAAATCCAAATCCCCGCTCCCTCTCGCCAGCATCCATCGATACATGGAACAAGGAGGGCTACTTGGGGCCGCTTGACCTGTACGGTCGTCAATCGATCGATGAAATTCGAGCCTATTTTGATGTGCTGTTGCAAGAAGCGTTGCAAGCCGGGCAGGACAGCTACTCGATAAGCAGCGCTCACTTGAAGCATGGTCGGGTATGGGACATTCTGAATCATCCCACATTGGTCTCGTACGTACGAGATCTACTTGGCGAAGACGTCATCGGATGGGGAAGCCACTTTTTCTGCAAGATGCCGATGGACGGCAAGAGTGTCGATTGGCATCAAGACTGCAGTTACTGGCCACTCACGCCCACAAAGGCCGTAACGGTATGGCTGGCAATTGACGACGCAGACAAAGCGAATGGCTGCATGGAGGTCTATACAGGCTCGCATCATCATGGGCTGATTGACTTCGAAGCGTCATCTGCCCAATCGGGTAATGTATTGAATCAATCTGTGCAGAAGCCGGAACAATACGGTCAACACAAGCTGACCCCGTTAAAGGCTGGACAAATCTCGATTCACAGCGACCTTTTGGTGCATGGTTCCGCGCCGAACCACAGCAATCGGCGCCGTTGCGGCCTGACGTTGAGATACTGCCCGGCCAGCGTGCTGGCCTACTTGGGTTGGAACCGAAAAGGGGTTCCAGTCAGTGGCAAGGCATCGCCAGAATTATGGCCCGGTGCAAAACGCCCGGTTTCGGACTAGGATCTGACACGAATCACGCTGCAGTAGGGTGATTTCCGGTGAACCGGACGCCGAGAAAATCGGTCTTCCGAATGGTCAGCGTGTCCTCAATAAGGAAGTGCATCGTGTTTATCGAATTTTTTCCACAGTACCATTTTCCACAG
>DOPG01000077.1:8376-10581 GCA_003513555.1 Rhodopirellula sp.
TTTTCCACAGTACCATTTTCCACAGGCAACCCTATGAGTCTCGCGTCACACTTTGCAACGTCGCGATGCGCTATTTCGTTTGAATTGTTTCCACCCAAAACCGAAGCTGGGTTGAAGGCTCTGTGCGATAACGTCACCCGTCTGCAGCAGTTTGACCCTGCATTCTTTACCTGCACCTATGGCGCCGGAGGGTCAACCCAAGGCGCAACGCTAGACGTGCTGGAGAAAGTTCGCGAACTGACGGAGTTGCCAGTCGCGTCACACCTGACCTGTGTCAACTCGACGGTTGCCGAGTTGGAAGCTTATCTGAATCAAGCGAAAGAACGGGGAACGGACTACATCGTGGCTCTTCGAGGTGACCCCCCTCAGGGAACCACCGAATTCCGAGCCATCGCGGGAGGCCTGCACTACGCCAACGAGTTGGTCGAATTGATTCGCAAACAGTTCGATTTTGGCATCGCCGTGGCAGGGTACCCCGAAGTGCATCAAGAAGCTCCAGATGCACAAACTGATCTCGACAACTTGAAACGCAAGGTGGATGCAGGCGCTGACATCATCATCACGCAATTGTTTTATCAAAACACGGATTATTACCGTTTCCGTGATAACTGCGAATCTGCGGGAATCACTATTCCTGTTGTACCTGGAATCTTACCGGTCACGAATTTTAAGCAGGCGACGCGTATCGCGAGCATGTGCAAGGCAGCCATTCCCTCAGAACTAGCGTCCGCCATGACGGCCACGGATGATCCTGCCGACCAATTTCAGATTGGTGTCGAGCACGCCCGAGCCCAGACACTTGATCTGATGGCACAACAAGTTCCGGGCATTCACTACTATGTACTTAACAAAAGTGATGCGGCGGCAGCCCTTTTAGATGGCATTCAAACCCCTTCCAGCTAGTCGCGCGGCGTTGCTGCTAAACCAGCCCCTGGTAAGTCCAAATTGCCTGCCCGCGACCATTCTGCACCACCAATCGTCTTCGCAGACTCAGTTTCGGGTCAGGTCCCACGCATCCAACCAAGTTGTCTTACGTTCGGTCATGCCGAAATCATCTTCGAGTCGCTGGGCCATATCAGGTAGATGCCCAGCACCGTAAAAAATAGCCACACGTTTGGCATCACCTGAAAGCTCATCTTTTAAAACGCTAAATGCTTTCGCATTCCGCCCTTTGATGATCGTGTTCTCACCGTTGGCGTCATTCATACCGGCAGACATCGTGCCAACGTCTACCAACTGCTTTGCCATCGTCTGCTTGAGCCGCATCGACCTGTCGCTACTAAGAAAAGCCAACAACATCCCGGCATCTCCACCGCCCGACTGATTAGCCAAGCCCGCACCCATCATTCGTGCGACCATTTTCAAAACGCTGTCGTCTCTACGCTCCAGATCCTTCGCGAATTCCTCGGGACTCATGTCCGCATGTCGAAAGTTCTCTGCGAGATAGTCTATCAATTCCAACTGATACTCAAGGTTAAGCATATCCTTCATGCCAGACTGCATGGACCCGATCACTGATCGACTCTTCTTGAGATCCTCTGGTTTGATGCGAGTTCCATCGGGTGCTACCAATTCATACAAAACTGAATCGTACTTACCCAGTTTCATGTTGAGGTCCTCGTAGTACTCCCGCTGGCCGATATGTACCACTCCTACCAGATCAACGATTTTACCGGCATTCTTAGTTCCCTTTTTTCCAACGTACCTGACAATCGCTGTCTGCAACGCTTGCGGCTGACCTTTGTCTGACTTTTTGATCCGCAGATACTGTTCGTCACTCTTTGCCGGCTTCGTCTTTTTACTGGACTCATCTCCCACATTTTTGCCAACCGCAGCTGCCTTGGGCTCAGGTCTTGCCTCTTGAGCGTACCCAACTACCGTACTGATCCCAAACGCTGCACCCAGCAGCACTAACACAAAGCGAATCATCACTGATACCTCACAAGAAAAAAACGCAGGAACCAACATCGGCCCACTAGTGCTAGGATAGCGCGCGGCAGGCAAATCGACAACTTGCGATGGCAAATCGTTACAGACCATCGGGAAACGGCGTAGATTGAGCCGGCAAAACACTAGCTTCTTGCACCGGTCTTGCTGCCCTAGTCGTCGCACCACCGATGCTGGAGACACCCTAAGAACGTCGCCGCCCATGAACTCTAGCTGCGAGTTTCCAGGCCAGAAGATTCAGGCTTCGAGATTCAGGCT
>DOPG01000408.1 GCA_003513555.1 Rhodopirellula sp.
TGAATATTTCTGCCACAGATCTTTCGCTTGTTGCGAGGGACGGTGTGATCGGTGGCAGTGATACAGGGAATGTAGATGCTGATGCGAATGTCAATGCCATCGACATCGCCGTTTCCACCTTGGCTGCCAATGCAGGTGCGGATATTTATTTATCTGAGGCTGATAGCCTGAAGGTCACGACTGTCGCCACTTTGACAGTGAATCTGGGATCTGCATTAAGAGCTAATTTTAACAGTACAGCGAGTTCGGTAGCACGAACTACAACAGTATCTTCTCTCGAGGATCTGCGTACTACAAATGATGGCCCCATCAAGTTAGTTGCGCTTGACGGTTCTCTGACTATAGAGGGGGGGGGCGATACTCAAGGAGTATCGGCGGGCGATGATGGTGATGTGCTATTGGAGGCTCGTGGCACGGCGGGCGATGTCATTGTCAATGCCAATGTCATCAGCGGTAGGGGGCATATCACTTTGGATGCTGCTAATGATGTGATAGTTAATGCTGCTGTGACAACAACTGGAGCAGGTGACGTCTATCTTCTGTCAGGAAATGATGTCTCAGTGTCGGGATCGCTGAATACTGAGGACGGGGATTTGCTGGTAGAGGTTGCTAGAAATCTCGAGCAAACAGGTGTCATGCGAAGTGTGTCTGGTGATGTGGGGCTCATTGTAGGGAACGACTTAAACCAAGGAACTTCGAGTACAGTTACTACCGGTGGTAATTTGCTCGTGAAATCTGGCAAAGATTGGATGATGGTTGATGGTTCAGCCATCTCCGTGGGTGGCTCGCAATTGGTTGCTGTATCGGGAGGAACGATTACTCTTGGGCAAATAACGTTGAGTAATCTTGCGGCGAATCATGTGGGACTCAGTGCGGTTGGCGATATTCTTGATGGTAATGCTGCTGACGCGAACATTGAAGAGTCCAACGCATCAGCGGAAACGGTTGTTGCACTACGAGCAGGTGGCGAAATTGGAAGCACTCTGGGGACTGACGCTGCAAGTAATGAGCAGGCAATCGATTTGGCTGTCGACAGGCTTGCTGTGGAAAGTGCGTTTGGAATACACCTGCAACAGATGGCGTCAGGAACAGATCTCGTGATTGGCCAAGTGGCGGGTCAGACTGTTGATGTCGTGGGTGTTCAGAGAAGTCAGTTCAATGGTGTCGTTGCACCAGTGTCCAGTGAATCTGGGAGTGCTCTCGCGTTGGAAGACTTGGTTACGACTGGCAATGGCGAGATCGAGCTAGTTGTTGATGGAGGTGATTTGAAGTTCTTGGATGGTGCCGATGCCGATGGGGCTGGTTTGAAGGCTGACCCAGAAGTTGTAGCAAGCGGTGCGATGGGCCGAATTGATCTGCGTGCATCTGGAGTAATCGAACTCGAGGACAAGGTACAGTTCCATGCGAACAAAGTGACGGCTGAGTATGCGGCACCAATGACTCGGCCCATGCCGGGTGGTGCTGGCCCCTCCTTGAAATCCCGAGCAATACATTTGCAGTCGGATTCAATGGTGCTGGGTACGGATGTCGAACTGTTCACGGGAGTCGATCAGGGTACAGCGAGGATTTTCTCGCCTCGGCCCATCGAGTACACCGTCGATGACAATGGGGTCACCATTCCCGTAAGCGGTGCTTTTCCAACGGACTCAGCATTCTATGACGCATCAACCGTATTCGCCTCTGAGTTGGCTCAGGTGAATTCTCGCAATCTGGTCGGTTCACTATTCATTGATGTTGGGAATGCCGGTGAGCGAGGACTGACGCTGGACATTGACTGGGGATCAGCAAATCAACGATACCAGCAAGTCAATGGTTTGAGCAGTGACTTGAATGTGTCGGTTGGAGTTAATGATTCAGGATTGCCTACCAATCCCGTCACTTCGGCTGGAAGTGGATCCATAACGCTCGAACATTTCTACACGGATTTTGATCTTCTTTTTAGTCGGGCTAACGGTAGATCAACAGCGAGTGATCCTTTGGTTGTGCGTTTCGCGGTACGGCATCACGAGTCGATCTTTGTACAAGCTGGTCTCGTGCAGCAAGATTTGGGATTGGCTGAGTCCGTGGATGGTGGCATTGTCAGTTCCACTGATAATCCGGCCACACCGCGTGAAAACGGGTTGGGTCTCGAGAGTGGGCACCATCGATTCATTATTCCAAGTGTTCCTGATTTTTCAGTGCCGATCATTCCGCAGCGCGAAGTAATCCCGAACATTGAGGTGGCCCGTTTTCTTCCGGCTGTGGAACTGGAATCCGTTGCCTTGGAAATTGAGGTCAATTCTTCAAATTCGAGTGCCGTTTTGTCTACAGCACGTGATGAGTATTTCCAGTTGCGAGTCTTGCGGCCTGATCAGAATGCTGAGCCCTTTGGTGTTTTTCGGTTGGCAGATGACATTATGACAGGGGATAAGCTGCAGCAGTTGCAACGCTCATTGCCAGATGGGCAATATGAAATTGAATATGTTCTTGGTGATACCTTCAGCCGGGTTGTACTGAGATTTGACGTGCGGAACGGTCAGCCAGTAATTCCCGAGGACGCTCTGGATGAGGGTGACTTGTTGCTGGAAGTTGTTCCTGAGCAAAACGGAACAGGTCTGAGCGAGGAAAATCCAGATGTAAAAGCCGGCCAGCTTCTCGATGGTGGCCGAGATACAGAAGTGGACGATCAATCGCTGCTGGAGCACCAACCCAACCATGGTCTTGTACACAATCTGAAGATGAATCTGGACCAGTTGGGAACGTCGTCTTGGGAGCCGATGACGGAAACGGTCGTCATGATTCCCGTTTCTGCCGTTCCATTGTGCTCCAGCACAGAAAATGAGTTTTCAAGTGACTTGACAGTAGCAGATCCATCTTTTGACCCCGCCACATCGGATGTCGAGAAAAATGCTGGTCAAGCTGAAGAAAAGAGTGAGGAGCATTCGAATGTGCGGGCTGTTGCAACCGGAGTTGTTCTGACAACTGCCTTGCAAAGGCGGCGACAGAGGTCGGAACGGAAGCATTTGTCGCGATCTGCAAGGTTTGCGGCGCGAAGAGAATCGGTAGGAAATCTGCACGATTCAGAGAGGATTTAGATCACTCAGATCGAATGAATGCAAATGGGTAAGAAAATTAACAGTCAAGACGATGAGTCAAAGCGAGTTCCACCAGAGAATGAGGATGAGATTCTGCGCCATGCAGAGCCGTCTGATTCCAGCGCGAACATTAATGAACTAGGTCACGGGACGGTTGACGATGCAGAAGAGGCCGGACAGGCCGATGATCATGCAGAAGATGATATCGATGCCACCATTGTAGGTATCGAGTCTGTGGATCCACGCGAAGAAGTCTTGTCTGGAACGAAGGGTACGAGCGATCAAGGCGTAGGAACTGTGGGAGATGTGTCCGACTTGGAGTCGGCTGACGGAAGTAATGCTGCTGAGGATGACCTTGATGCGACAATCGTAGGTATTGATCCCACCGTCGAGTTAGAGGTTGATGAGAGTGGGGCGGTAATGGGAAGCAAACCCGCTGAAGCAGGTGCCGCGAGTGATTCGGTGGAATTTGATCCCAATGCAACGCTTGAAGAGTTCGATACAACACCTGCGAGCCGAAGCGATCAAGACCATTCGCACTCTGCTCAGAAGGCAAGTGACGAATGTCCGAATAATGATGAGTCCGAAGTCGATGTCACTGTGAATGAACTGGAGGCAACAGTTCACGTTGAAGAAGAAGTTGCCGAGTCTACTGAAAGTCCCGGGAACTCTGATTCTGGTTATCACGACGACTCAGCGGAGGATCTCGACAAGACCATCATGGAGGGGGATATCGATCAAACGATCGTGTCGGGTCCTGAAGGTGATTTGGCTGGTGACGACAGTACTTCTTCTGCCCGCCCGATGGTACGTGCCGGGGATGGTAATAGCGACCGCGATCGAGTTGAGTCTACTGTTCGAGATGCACAGGAAGTGACTTATGACGGCTACGACAGCAATCCCAGCGTGCAAACGGTGGATTCATCTGTTCTTGAAAGCGGTGACATTGGGCAGACCATCAATCCGCGTGAGCTTTCCGACGAAGAGGCCAGCGCGTGGAGTTTGGCAGCACAAAGTGAAGCTCCCAAAGCCGGGCAAACCGTTCAATCTGGTGCGGGGCCGAGAAGAACGTGGGTTGATTATCAGTTCAGCCGGTTACGGGAACGTGCCGTCAGCACCGGGAAAGAGAAACAAAATGTTGATGACGACTATCGCCTCGTCAGAAAACTTGGTCAAGGTGGCATGGGGGACGTGTACGTTGCCCGGCAGGGGTCACTTAATCGCCTTCTGGCGTTGAAGTTGATCAAACCACTTGATGGTGAACGTCGGGCTCAACTGGAGCGTCTTGGAAAGCTTGAAAGTGTTGAAGAGGAACGTAAGCAGCAGTTCCTATCTGAAGCTATCGTGACGGGTGACCTTGATCATCCTAATATCGTTCCTATTCATGATGTCGCTGTCACGAGTGAAAACGAACTTTTCTATTCCATGAAACGCGTCGTGGGTACGCCTTGGTCGAAGGTAATCAAGAAAAATTCCCGTGATGAAAATCTGGAAATTTTGATGAAGTCATGCGATGCCATTGGCTTTGCGCATGAGCGAGGTGTGGTGCACCGTGATATCAAGCCAGAAAATATCATGTTGGGTGACTTTGGTGTCGTCATGGTCATGGACTGGGGTTTGGCGTTGCCCACTTCAAATTATGAAAAGCACAATTCGATCTTTGCGACTTCAGGTCTCGGCGGTACCCCTGCATTCATGGCTCCAGAAATGGTTACCGGACCATTGGAGAAAATTGGTCCGCACAGTGATATCTATTTGCTCGGTGCCACCCTGTTCATGATCATCACGGGCTCGGCGCCGCATAAGGCAAAGTCGGTCACTGAGTGCCTGAAATCGGTAAGACGAAATGCGATCCGCAAAGTGAGCACGGCCCAGCAAGGTGAGTTGTTGGACATTGCGATGCGAGCAATGGCTACCAAGCCCGAAGATCGCTATCCAGATGTCGCAAGCTTCCAAAATGACATTCGTGCGTACCGAGAGCATGCGGAGAGTATTTCGCTGACGGTGCGAGCCACGGAGGATTTGCAAGAAGGGCAACAGGAAGCGTCCTACGCACCGTTATCCCGAGCCGCGTTTCGCTATGAAGAGGCATTGAAGTCGTGGGCAGACAATAAGAAGGCCCAACAGGGGTTGGAAAAGACCAAGTTGGTACACGCCAGAGTCGCGAGTGATAAGGGGGATTACGAATTTGGTTTATCGTTGATGGACAGAGATAATCCGGAGCATCTTGAACTGATTCATGAGTTGGAATCAGCAATCCAGCTTCGCGATTCTCATGCGGCTAGAGTTGCATTCTTGCGCAAAGCCGCGTTGGCAATGCTCGCCTTTATCATCATTTTTGGATCGGCAGCTCTCTATTACATCAATAACGCGAAGAATGTGGCGGTTGCTGCCAAATTACGGGAGGAAGACGCCAAGAAAAAAGCTGTTGCTGCCCAATTGCAGGCGGAAGAAGCCAAGGAAGACGCTATCAAGTCCGAGAAGGCTGCTGTTGCTGCCCAATTACAGGAGGAAAAAGCCAAAGAAGAAGCTATCAAGTCCGAGAAGG
>DOPG01000238.1 GCA_003513555.1 Rhodopirellula sp.
GATCAGTATTGATCGTCCCGTCCTCAATCAAGCTGATGATGCGTGTGAAGTCAGGCGGCAGAGCGTTGCGCGATGCGAGAATTGATGCTTCGGGGCGGTGCATCACTGGATGGCGAAATGACACCTCTTCAGTCGTGATTCCTACGTAGACAAGGCGTCCGGTCGGAGCGATGTAAGAAAGAGCCCCTGCCATCGAGTGTTTGTTACCTGTCGCATCTGTGATCACATGATACATGTCACCCCCGGTGATCTTCTCCATCTGTTCGCGTTCGGTCCCATCGCCCTTGTAGAGCACGGTGTTGTCGATTCCATAGTTTTCGCGAACAAAATCAAGGCGGGCTTGATTCATGTCCATGACCGTGATTGTGGCGTCAGTGAGCCTGGCAAATTCTAAAGTTGCCAGCCCGATTGGCCCCATGCCAATGATCAAGGCGTGATCGCCGCTTTCGGGAGCACCTCGGTCGTTGGCATGACAGCCGATGGCCAGAGTTTCCACCAAGGCAAGTTGATCGTAGCTTAGCTTTTCCGAAGGGTGCAGCTTTTCTGCACGCACAAGGAACGATTCGCACAACCCGCCATCCATCATCACACCGATGACTTTCAGGTTCTGGCAGCAATTGTATGCACCGTGTCGACAGGAATAGCACTCTCCACAATTCATATAGGGTTCAACGCTACAGCGATCACCGGCTTTTACGTTCGTCACACCTTCGCCCACTTCAATGACCTCAACACCGAGCTCATGACCCGGGATACGTGGGAAGTCAAAGAAGGGGAATTTACCGAGATAACAACTGATGTCAGTGCCACACACGCCCATGCGGTGCGTCCTTACCAATGCCTCGCCGGCAGCTGGTTTGCCGGGAGCGGGAATGTCGATGGACTTCAGGGTTTTGACTTCCGAGATCTGAATGGCACGCATAAGAAAAGCTCCGTGTGACTGGTTTGTGCGTTTGCTGTTTGTGTTTGTATTGAAAAGGTGATATCCATTTCGATGGCCAAACTGGATATCAGTCGAGTTACCCATGCACGGTGGCCTGTCCGGTCGCGGCTGTGCCCGGCGTTTGCATGGAGATGTTTTGCGCAATCGTTTTTCAGTCGACCTCGATATCAAGGTTGTAATCACGAATGGCATTCGTCGAGAAAATCTTATTTTGCTCGGTTACGGTCAATTCAGACGCTAGTTGCTGTACCGTTTCCAACCACTGAGTGTGCCCCGTTTTTAGCAGGCATACCGGCCAATCACTTCCGAACATGAGTCTGTCTGGAGTAAATGCTTCTAGTGCCACGTCCCAGTATCTTTGAATCTGATCCACGGACCACGTTTCTCCACGAACCTCGGTTACGACACCAGAGAACTTACAACTGATATTTTTTCGTTTTGCAAGTTCACGAAAGTCGGTTTCCCAAGAACTGTCAAAACTTTCTGCCGTGATAGTGGGCTTGGCAATGTGGTCCAGTACCATCTTCAAATTGGGGTGCTGATCAACGAACTCAATCGAAGCGGGTAATTGTTTTGCGAAAATTAGCACATCGTAGACCAGGTTGTACGCAGCGAGTTGCGAGACGCCACGATTGAAATCCTTCCCCAGAATGAAACGATCATCTGCTTCATCCTGCACAACGTGCCGAACACCCTTGAGAAACTTTTGTTCACCCAAACGCTCGAGCGTTTGGTCGATTTCCGGGGCGGCCAAGGGGATCCAGCCTACCACCCCGGCAATGAGTGGGGCGGTCTCGGCCATCGCGAGTAGATCATCTGTTTCCTGCAAACTTTGCCTAGCCTGAACGGATACAAAACCGTCGATCGAACTTTCGGCTGCAATTTCCTGCAATTCTGGAACTAGGAAATCGGCCTTGAGCGGAAGCATCTGGTCACTGATCCAGCCATATTGATCAGGGGAATACTTCCAAAGGTGGTGATGGCTGTCAATTAGCATCCGAACGCTTTCGTGAAATTATGGAAAAACGACAGCTTAGATGTTTGGAAAAGGTATTGGCAATTCACAAATGCGACATCATGTTATGAATTTGCGACATTGCTGTCACTCTGGGAGAATCTGTCGTTGTATCGCGTTGCCTTACTCATTGAGACTTCGAAAGCTTTTGGCCGAGGGCTATTAGCCGGTGTGGGACGTTTTTCCCGTCTGCATGGTCAGTGGTCAACTTTTGTCGATGAACGAGGCTTATCTGACCCGGTTCCGGATTGGGTGGAGTCTGGGGAGTTTGATGGAATCATTGCGCGAGCCTCGCAGCGCGAGACGCTTGAGCACGTGATAGGCTTTGGAATTCCAACGATTTGCTTGGGTGAAGAGAATCCGGCAGCCGCGATTTCAGTCATGAACGACGATGAGGCCTGTGCTGAACTAGCGGCTCAGCATCTGCTTGAACGCGGGTTTTCTAATTTCGGATTCCTGGGACATCGTGGATTTGTGTGGTCGGACGTTCGGCGTGACCATTTTCAACGTGCGCTTGCCTTGGCGGGCAGGGACTGCAACGTGCTCGAAGCGTCGATTGAAACCACTCGTGAGGCACCTTGGTACCACCGGCGTGATCGCTTGGCCACTTGGATTGGTGGCTTACCCAAACCGGTGGGAATCCTGGCCTGTTACGACTCCGCTGCGAGGACCATCTTAGAAGTCTGCCGCGATTTGGATTTGCTGGTTCCCGAACAGGTGGCTGTCATAGGGGTCGACAATGACGAGGTGCTGTGTGATCTCTGTGATCCGCCTTTGACTAGCATCGCACCTGATACGGAAGCAATCGGGATGCGGGCTGCCGAGTTGCTGCATCGACTCATGGATCCTGCTGTTGGGATGGGGCGTCATTGGCCTAAGGGTAATGTCGGATCGGAATACTCTGAAACACTTCAGGGCGAAAAAAACGAAGTTGAAAGTGGGTATGTTGGACGTCGCATCATTGTAGGGCCAATAGGCGTTGTGACGCGGGGCAGTACAGATACTCATGCGATTGAAGATCCTTTGATCGCTTCAGTGGCTGGGTATATCAGAAGGCATGCAAGCGATGGTATCGATGTGTCAGATCTATTGACTGAATTTCCAATGTCGCGACGCACGCTTGAAAGGCGATTCAATAAGGCGTTGGATCAATCGCCACTTGAGCTGATTCGGCGTGTAAGGATCAGTCATGTCAAAACCTTACTTCGGGAAACTGACTTGAACCTGGATTCCGTTTGTCAGATGACGGGTTTCCGTTATACGGCTTATATGGTGGGCTGTTTCAAGGAAGTGGTGGGGGTGACACCAGGCCAATATCGCAAGCAGGCACGGTAATGCATGTCATGCAGTCACGTCATGCAGTGAGGTGTGCTTCTCGGTTGTGCGGATGCACGAAGTAACCTGCTGGGAGTACTCGGGGTAAGCCTTTCTAATCGTCGTATGCTTTGCAATCGACAGGTCCCTTTAAACCGGAATAGTTTGCAAAGGTGTTCCGTTTTCACGTAGTTTGCAGCGATGAAGAAAAGCGTGCCGATGCTGGAAGTGTTCCGCCAATCCATTTCCTGACTTCGGGATCGAAGCGAGCTCAGTATCATGAGATTCGGTTGCCTCCAAATCTTCGGCAACAACTGAATCAACATTTTGGTACTCATGCTTTGCACGTGACCGACAAGCATGCCGTGTATCTATGACGCAATCCCAAGTTACTCCATCGACCAACGACGACAAGCCACGTGCAGCAAAACGCCAGCAGCAGGCACGTGTTACCACTCGCAGCAGGACCGCCCAGTCACCTCTGGAAACGTATCTGCGAGAGATTAATGAAACCGCCTTGCTGACAGCTGACGACGAGTTGATGCTTGCCGAAAGAATCGGAGCGGGCGATGTACTTGCCCGCGATCGAATGGTTCGAGCAAATTTGCGACTCGTGGTAAATATTGCCCGCGGGTATTCAGGAAAAGGTCTCGGTTTACAGGATTTGATCGAAGAGGGTAACTTGGGACTGCTCCGTGCGGTTGAAGGATTTGATCCGACAGTTGGTACGCGGTTCAGTACTTACGCCAGCTATTGGATCAAACAGTCGATCAAACGTGCGTTGATCAACAGCGCGAAGACGATTCGAATCCCTGCTTACATGGTGGAGCTGTTGAGCAAGTGGCGTCGTGCTACTGTCCGATTGAGTGAGGAGCTTGGGCGAACACCTACGAATGAAGAAGTGGCCCGTGTGCTTGGGCTGCCAAAGAAAAAACTTCCGATCATTCGAAAAGCGATTCGTATCAGTAACAGCACTCCCCAGAGTGACCAAAGCGAGTCAGGATGGTCTCTCGGTGAGATGGTCATGGATGAGCGACTGAAGGCTCCCGATGAGGAGATGCTGGATCACGATATTCTTCGCCATGCGATGGAATTGTTGGGTGACCTCGAAGAACGGGAGGCCACGGTGCTGAAGTTGCGGTTTGGCCTCGGTGGTGAGGAGCCCAAAACCCTGAAGGAAATTGGGGCAGAACTTGGGCTGACCCGGGAACGTGTTCGACAGATTGAGACGGAAGCGTTGCGGCGGCTCGCGGATGGGCTCACTGATCCACGTGATCGCAGTTACTAGGGCTGCTTTACCTCGGCTTTCCTTGCCGGGGCTCAGTGTCTCCTTTTTGCTATCTCTTTGAATTGCGAAAAGGTTGCGTGGTGAGCCGTGTGTCCATGGAGGTGATGGACAAGCTAGGGGGCCATTCGTGATTCGAGCACTTTTGTCCGCGATTTCAGGCGTGGCCAGCATTTTTCCTCATTATGCCGACGTAAGAGCCAATCTTGGCCCCGCGGCGTTCTCTGGTGCGTTTTTCAATTTGCATTGGGCGGGACGGTGCGGTCCGGAAACGCTTTTTCCGCAATTTGCATGTTTTGTCGCAAGCGGTTTGTAGGCCGAATCTTCACTCCTCTCGCTGAGACACCTCACTTATGGTCGCACGCGACGCGTTGAAGTAGACTGGGGGCCTGCACAGATCTGCTTTCCCCTCCTGCTTGCATACGAGAGTGTTTCGCATGCCTTCTTCCGCTAAAAGAATCTTGTTCCACGCCGTACCTTTTGCTGCGTTTACGTTGACTTTGTGTGCTGGCTTGTCTGCCCAAGATGCGACAGCCAAAACGGGCGAAAATGCCGCCGCTCTGGAGCCGGCCGAGGAAAAACCGGCGGCTAGCACGAATGACACCGAGAAGCAAGCTGCCGAGAAGCA
>DOPG01000155.1:0-1614 GCA_003513555.1 Rhodopirellula sp.
CGAAGGGGGCCATTCCATCGGATAAACCTGCCGTTGAGGGAAGGGGATGCCAATGCCGTTATCCTCAAAGCTTCGCCAGATGGCTTGTCGAAGATCACTGCCGACTCCGAAAGCTTCGAGGGGATTCCTGACCCAGAACAAGAGTCTGTAATTGATGGAGGAATCTGCAAAATCGATCGTGAATGCTTGTGGAGGTGGGTACTGCAATACTTTCTCGTGTTTTTTAGCGAGCTCTTCGAGCAGTGCAATCACCTCCATTGGCTCATGGTGGTAGGCGGCACCGACAACGACGGAATCACGGCGAGATGTTTCGTCTGTGGTGTAGGACTCCGCTTCTTGGGTGAAGAAATTCTGATTCGGGATTAAAAGTTCAGCTCCGTCCCTCCCGCGGCGAAGTTGTGTAGCGCGCAACCCCATCTTTCTGACGGTGCAGGGGTCACCGTTAATCATCAGGATCTCTCCAGGTCGGACTGTTCCTTCAAAAAGCAGCCATAGACTGCTGATGAAATTGGAGATAATTTCTTTAAGACCAAAGCCAATGCCAACAGATAGTCCACCGGCAACTGCGACCAATGCCGTTCCATTGATTCCAAGGTAATAAGCAACACTGACAAGTCCTAAGCCAATGACCGTGTAGCGCAGAATCAATTCAAGAGCCTTTCGTGTTTGCGGCTGCATTCCAAAAAACTGTGAGCTGATCAATGCCAACAGGGAGGCGGGTCGGCTCGAAAAAGCAAAAATTGCATACAGAATAACAATGGCACTGAATAATTTTCCAATGGTGACAACAACACCAAAAACAGTGCCTAATTTAATAATCGAAAGTGATTCGCGACTTCCGATTGTTTGAAAAAACGTTAATGTAAAGACAACAAGGAAGACGGGCCTGAAGATGGATTTATCAAGTTCTTC
Source organism: Rhodopirellula sp. (assembly GCA_003513555.1). Taxonomy (GTDB): domain Bacteria; phylum Planctomycetota; class Planctomycetia; order Pirellulales; family Pirellulaceae; genus Rubripirellula. The sequence goes on from DOPG01000155.1 coordinate 913, forward strand.
TGAAGGAAAATTGGGAAATCTTTTTCCTAACAGCAATTTGATTGGGTCAATCAGTCTCCAAATCAGCCAGGCTGCGCATAAGTAACGGAGAAAGCCACCTGGTAACTCGAAAAGTATGATGATACAGCTGATCGCCAGCAAGACAGCTGGGATGATCAGATCCAAATATTCTTTCCGTATATTGAGTTTGAGACGCCGTTGTAAGGCAGGCTCAAGCGATAGTGCGGTGATGAAAACTGTTGTTTGAAGGAGTACAGAACCTCGTTGCAGATAGCCTAGCCAGCTGATGAATTCGTTGAAAAGATCGTAAATCATTCTTGTTCCTCCATTAGTGAATTGATGATATTAATAGCTGCATTTTCTGGGGTTTCGATTTCATAAATTGTGTCGAGCAGCTGTTCTGAAATTTTGTCATAATTCTGCGGATCTCGAAAGACCATTGCTTTGGTTCTGCTCGCTGATGCAGTGATTGTCATGACTTCTTTTTCGTATTGAGCTAGAGCTGCTTCGCCGCCTGGGATTTTCGATGCAACAATCATCGCAGCGTTCTTGTCGACGGGGAAGGATTGCCTGTTTTTAAGTGCGTATGTTTTTTGAGCCCATGGCTTTGTGATGAAATCAATGAATACCTTCGCTTTTGAGCGTTGGACGGGGCTGGAGTTTTTTCCGAGTGACCAAACGGAGAGGCGTGTTGTGGCTCGA
>DOPG01000155.1:1818-4268 GCA_003513555.1 Rhodopirellula sp.
ACGGAGAGGCGTGTTGTGGCTCGAAGGTCTTTTGAGGGTCCTTGAGGTAGTCCTGCGACGCCCAATTTGCCTTTCATTCCATCTCTCAGCTCCGGCAGGCTTGTGCTCCAGCATGTAATCCAATCGAGTTCATTCTTGATGAAAGCTCTTCTAAGACTAGCTTGATCATTTAAAAAGCGAATATTTTGTTGATAGCTGGCTGACTTCAACCATGTCAGCCAGCTGGTTAGATTCTTTGTTTGATTTTTATTAGGAGTAATGCCATTTAGCGCTTGTTCAATGGCTGTTTCGGCATTGAATGCCTCTGTACTCCAGTAAAGATCTTTAAGCTGAAGTGCAAAGCCAAACGTAAGATCTTCGCTATCTTGATTCACCTCTTTAAGGGTGACAGGAGGTGTATTGAACTTTTCCTTGTTATAGCAAGCAATCTGAACATATTGGCTGACGGGTTGTCCTACATAATGGCCGTCTTTAGATTCGACAAGATTGAAAAGATATTTTGGAATATTTTTGTATTGATCAGGTTTCGAATCGATAGGAACGATCAAGCCCTTGTTGTAAAGGTTAAGTGATGTTTCGCTGTCGGTAATAATCAGATCCGGACCAAAACCGCTTTTGGTCTGGCGTTCGATCTCCTTCACAAAGTTCCGCCGTCCATAAAGTGCGATCTGAACATGGATCGATTCGTCAACATCCTGCAGTTGTTCGACGAGTTCCTTAAGTACGGATCGCATGCGTGAATAATCGTCGTATTCAGCGCCCGAATCGCTTGGGATTGTTTTGGCGATCCTCAGCACGATTGGCACATTCATTGACGAATCGCCACTGCAGGACGCCAGTAAAAGGCCACTGGCCAGAGCAACGCCAAGCAATCGAGCGGGAACGCCCATGGAAAACCCTATCTAGTGCACTTTAGGGGTAATTGCTTAAATAGCCGCTTTGTGTGCAGGGCGCTGTGATCAACGTTGTTTTTGTGCCCAAGCTGGTCAAAACCGATGCCCCGTCTCTGCTTCGGCGGTGAGCGACCTGAAGATGGAGATTTTGGAGGTGGCCTGATCAGGCTTACCCGGAGCCTTTTTTGTCCAGCTGAGCAGCGATGAGATCCCGCGAATCGTGGTTCACCTGCTGCGGGTAAGGAATTTCGATTCCTTCCCGTTTGAAAGTCGTCCAGATGGCCTGATTGACCTCGCTGACGATGTTGATATGGCTCATGGGATTGGCGATCCAGTAGCGCAGGGCGTACTCGATCGCTGAATCTCCGTAGTTCAGCTGAAAGGCTTTCGGTGCTGGATGGTGCAACACGTTTGAAACGCTCTGGGCGGTTTCCTCCAGGAGCTGCAACACCTGGCGAGGATCATGCCGGTAGGCCGCACCGATGCGGATTTCGCTCTGGCGAAGGCTGTCTGTGGCGGTGTAGCTGGTGGCCTGAACTGTGAAGAGCTGCTGATTGGGAATCAGGAGTTCCGCATTGTCTCGATTGCGCCAAAGCCGCGTGGCTCTGAGGCCAAGCCTTCGGACTTCACAGGGGTCGTCATCGACCATCAGCACTTCGCCCGGACGGACGGACCCTTCGAACAGCAGCCAGATGCCCATGATGAAATTGGAAAAGACATCCTTCACCGCAAAGCCCAGGCCGAAGGACAGTCCAGTGGCGATCGCCACCAGGGCCGTGCTGGGAAGGCCCATTTGAACGCCCACGACCGCGATTCCGATCCCGACCACCACGTAGTGGATGATCAATTCGACCGCTCTGCGGCTTTGCTCGGAATAGCCAAGCAGTTGTTGCAACAACCAGGCCAACCCGGCGGCAGGAGGACCCGTGCCCACAAGCAGGAGATAGCTCACAAGAAGTGGGGTGAACAAGGTGCCCAAGGTGAACGAAACGCCGAACACCTGGCCGACTTCGATCACCGACAGATCGTTGTCGTTGCTGAGCAGATCGATCAAGTACCAGAGCACTGTGATGAGGTACAGCGGCCTGACCAGTTGCGTCAGCAGTGCATTCACCCGCGTTGCGGGCATCAGTTGTTGCAGCAGACCACTCAGCAGGATCAGAAGGTTCCAACCAAGCCAGCACAGGCCCAGATAAGCCAGCAGCCCGGCATTCCAGCCGAGGCTCTTCGCAATGACGCTGATCAGAACCAGGCCTGCTGGTGCGATCAGCAGACGCAGAGGCATGGCAAGCGTCGCCAGCTTGGGATGTCGCCTCAGCAAGCGCCAGGCCACGATCAGAAGGCTGATCAACAGCAGCTGAACCACGACGGAGGTGCGCTGCAGGTAGCCCAACCAGCCAATGATTTCCAAGAGCAGTTGATTCATCTCTTCTGGCTCAGAATTGAAATCAGTTCATCGGTGCTTGTGTCCGGTTGGCTGACACCGGACACGACCTGCGTGAGTACATCGGACAACTGACCAAACAGAAGCCCCCTGGCGTAAAGAGCGGCTAAATC
>DOPG01000386.1:0-2769 GCA_003513555.1 Rhodopirellula sp.
CTGCCAAATCCGATTGGCGATCACCCGTGGAGTGAGTGGGTTGTCGTCGCTTGCGATCCAATTTGCAAGTGCAAGACGTCGTTGTTGTTCTGGTGTGTCGTGGGTCAAGTCAAGGCTGTCGAATGCTGTGAGGGCGTTCGCGACCACTTGTTCACGTTTTGCGTCGGGTTCTCCGCGATAAAGTCGGTGGGTGGGGCCAGGTTGGGAAAAACTACCCGCGTAGACACGTTGAGTCTGCTTGAGTGCTGCCAGACGCTTGTTCGTGCTGCGGAGGGTGGCGAGCCAGGCTTGCCCCTGTTGTGACTTGGCGGGAGGGAGGCCAGTGAATTGGTAGCGATTGGGTTCGTTGTTTCCCGAGGGCTGTATCTTTGCGCGATCTGCCGAGGAGGCCACTAAATGCCATTTTCCAGCCTCTGTAGCTGCCTCGATCTTGTAACCGATGGGGAGCCGGTCCTTGAATTTTCCAGTGCGATCACGTCCCCATCGGATGTGATCGATGGTCTTCGCCTCCGCGAATTCCAGTTGCACCCAGCCACCTTTGGCATCATGTACGATCCAGCTTCGGTCATTACCGTACTCACCATCATTGAGTTGTTTGAGGTTATGTAGCGGGTGCACGAAATCTCCGGAAGACGTCGCTTTGGTGCCAAGGCTTGCTAATGCAATGTTCTTGCCATCCGAAAACACCTCCAGCTCATCGATGCAGCCTTCAGCTTGCGTGGTTGTGTCGATGGTGAAACGAACGAAGCGGGCTTGTCGTGGTGAAAAATATTCCTCGTTCAGTTTCGCGCTGACTGCATTTCGCTTGGCGGGCGGTCGGGGTGGAGCAGTGCTGCTCACATGGGGCATGATGGGTTGCAAAAAGATTGCGTCAGCTGTCACGAAGGGGCCTGAATTGCCGCCAATGATCGAGATCACATCAGTCGCTTTCAGGGTGTGAACACCCGCGTCAAGAAAGCCACTCCATTTTGTCTGGTTCTTTACCGGGCCAATATCACCTACGGCTAGCTGTTGGTTGACCGTCGCCAGTTCAACACGCTGAGTATCAGAGTCGAGAACGTATTTCGCATCCGTGCTGTGGTTCGAGTGTCCAGATCCCCAGCTCAGCCAAACTCGGTAGGTACCTTGGATCTGGGGGCGGTAAGTGACGATCACTTCCCCTTCTACGTTCTTCCACCAGTGATAGGTCTTTCCACCAAACTGGTGGGCTTCTTTTCCGGGTTTTACAGCGACGGAGCCTTTTCCTTGAGTGCCTTCGATCGGTTCTTCGAGCAAAATGCCGGCGACAGTAGAGATGGCTTCAAACGGTTTTAGCTTCTCAGTTAATTCTAGAATTTGCTGTTCCAGGTCAGCAGCTTCGACGATTTGCTTTTGGGACAGTGGGATAGCGCGTTCTGCGTGTTGGACACCGGCGAACACCGCTTGCATCGAATAATAGTCGCTTTGGCTGATGGGGTCGAATTTGTGGTTGTGGCAGCGTGCACAGCCTGTTGTTAGCCCCAAAAAGGCAGTCCCGGTCGTATTGATCATGTCATCAAGTTCGTTCATGCGCTGCTGAAGGCGGAGTTTCGGGTCTTGCCCTTTTACCAGGTCGTTGGGGCCTGCCACCAGAAAACTGGTTGCCACATTCGCTCCCAATGCATCACCTGCGATCTGTTCCCGCACGAATTGGTTGTACGGTTGATCGTTGTTGAGCGCGCTGATGACCCAGTCACGGTATTGCCACGCATTTGGCCGTTCACGATTCGTCTCGAAGCCGTGAGTTTCACCAAAACGAACGAGATCCAACCAGTAGCTTCCCCAACGTTCGCCGTAATGTGGGCTCGCAAGTACTTGTTCCACCAGATCTGGCCATGCGGATGCACTCTTGTCAGCGACGAACGTTTGCACTTGCTCGGGTGTTGGGGGAAAACCCAGCATCAGCAGATATAGTCGCCGAATGAGCGTCCTGCGACTTGCTTTGGAAGACAGTTGCAGGCTGTTTTTTTGAAGGGTGTCTGAGATCAGGCTATCGATTGTTGCATCGGCGGGTGAACGAATTGGCAAGAATGACCAATGCTTCAGTTCTGTTTTGGCTTGCGCGGGTCCGTAAGACGCTGGAGTGGTAGCGCCTTGTTCAATCCACTTCTCAATTCGATTCACCTCGGCTGCTGACAAGCGTCCATCGGGGGGCATTTCCCAATCAGGTTGCTGGTGCCGAATGAGCTTGAGTAAAAAACTGTTTGAAGGTTTACCCGCAACAATGGCGGGCTCTCCAGAATTGCCGCCCGCCAACAGACTCGCGAGACGATCCACGCGGAAATCGCTCTCCTGTTCATCCGGTCCATGGCAATCGATACAGTTGTTGATCAGAATCGGCTCGATTTCTGTGTTGAAATCAATGACTCTTGGTTCGTCGCCAGAGGCATCCTTAGCTCCCGCGAGCAAGATGAGGGCAATGCCGACCACCTGGGTAATACGAGTCACTTCTGTTTGCATAAGAATCATGGTTTAGGGTGTCTTGTTTCACTCAGGTACTAAACTTGATTAGCAGTCGCGTTTTCAAACGGGAACCGCGTTGCAGGCGGAGGGACGCGCCCAATGGTCGCGATTAGCAAATGATGGATTGGACATGTTGACGGTAGGAAAGTGCCCTAAGTTGCTTGCTAGAGTTTAACCTGTTTGGGCAGATGCTGCAGAAAAGTGGCATTGGTTGCGAGGATCATCGGCAGCCGCATGTTCTGGAGAGTTCTTTCTTGATTCATGCACAGGCTTGCGAAGAGGCCAAAA
>DOPG01000386.1:2966-5436 GCA_003513555.1 Rhodopirellula sp.
GCACAGGCTTGCGAAGAGTCCAAAATGCGGAGAACCATTGGGCATTTTGCTGACTGGGATGGGAGTGGGCGAGCCATTGCCTTGCGGCGAATGGAATGAGCGTTGGTCGTCAGGCAAAGAGCTGATGAGGCGATGTTGCATCTACTCGGTATTAACCGCCATTTCAGCAGGGGGTGGTGAATCAAATGATCCGGGGTAGCAGAATCACGGTCCGATGAACAGAATACTGGTTGGTGTGTTGGGGTCTGGACGTGGGGCGACAATGGGGAAGGGAGTGCCGAGTACACCGTTCCCTCGAGCAGTACAGATCCCCGAGCTGGCGAGATCGCCGATTTTGGGATCACAGTGGGGTAGGAAAGATCTCCATGCTGAACCTTCGCGAGCTTCGAATGTTGTTGTGCCGTTGCTGGTTTTGCAGGTCTGTTTTTAAGCTGAATCGAAGCAGGGGGATTGCACGGCGTGATTGGCGACGTTTCTTTTTTCAAGAGGGATAACTAAGGTTGGAAACGACTTGGACGAAGCGGTCAATGCGACCCGCGATTTACATAAGTTTTACTATGACAGCGGTGATCCTGTTGAGCGTGTTCTCGCTAATTGACAATTGGAAGCGTGACTTGACGACCAATCAGGCCAGGCTAAGCGATGACGCAGCCGATGAGCAATTACGGCCACCGCTGGTTCGGGGAACGCCGTCGGAAGTCGCCAAAAGAATCACGAAATGGATTGATCAACAAGGACGTTGGAAGCTCGTAAGCCAACAAGAGATCGAGCAGGGAGTGGAGATGAAATTGACACGCACAACGTCAGTCATGCGGTTTACCGATGATGTCGACGTTTTTTTGCGTGCTGAGGGTGATTCAACGCGGGTGCAGGCTCAGAGTCAATCACGCATTGGAAAAGGAGATCTGGGACAAAACCCCAGGAACCTCAAAGAGTTGGTTGGGCACTTGATGCAAGCTGATTAATGAACAGGCGCATCTTTTCTAAATTACATCAAACACCTACGGAATGTCGGGCTGATGGCTTCTAACAAGAATGACGTACAGATTGATTCAGTGGCAGTGAACTACCTGCCGGTGGAAATGCGAATGCCGCTGAAGTTCGGGGCAGAGTCGGTTTCATCAGTGACCTGCATCCGTGTGGCTGTGACTGTTGCGGGCGCCGAGGGGCGTATGGCAACTGGATGGGGCGAAACGCCGTTGTCGGTGACATGGGCATGGCCCAGTGCAACGCTCACGTATCAGGAACGGTATGACTCCATGGTCGAGTTCTGCCGAATTTTGGCGAGGAGCTGGGTTGCATCTGATATCTCCGGGCATCCCATGGAAATCGGACACGCTTTCATTGAAAACGTCATGCCCGGGTTGTTGAGCCAGTTCAATGCAGGTCGCGAAGAGAACCTGCCACAGTTGGCAGCATTGATCGCAGTCAGCGCCTTTGACTTAGCAACTCATGACGCTTATGGGGTCTTTCATGACGTTGATATTTATGAAACGTATAGTGATGCATTCATGTCCCATGACCTCTCTCATTATCTGGCATCCGAGAGAGAAGACGTCGATTTTACAGCCAAGTATCCAGATGATTTTCTGGTTGACGTTGCCCCTGACTACCTACCGGTGTGGCATCTGGTTGGAGGGCTTGATCCTCTGGAAAAATCGGACTGCAACGGTGATGAGCCAAGCGATGGCTATCCGGTGACGCTTCGCGAATGGATCGAACGGGATGGTCTGACTTGCTTGAAAATCAAGCTCCGCGGCACAGACTCCGAGTGGGACTACGAGCGTTTGATCAGGATCGGGGACATGAGTCTCCAGCTCGGTGTGACTTCCCTGTCTGCGGATTTTAATTGCACGGTGACTGATCCACAGTATGTCAATGACATTCTCGATCGGCTCAAGACTGAGCGTTCTGAAATTTTTGACATGATTCTGTACGTTGAGCAGCCTTTTCCTTACGACTTGGAAAATAATCAGATCGATGTGTCCAGTGTTGCTCAACGCAAGGCACTTTTTCTGGACGAAAGTGCACACGATTGGAAGTTCGTGCAGCTGGGGCGGAGGTTAGGTTGGTCGGGTGTTGCGTTGAAAACTTGTAAAACACAGACCGGTGCGCTGTTGAGTTTGTGCTGGGCCAAAGCTCATGGCATGCCGTTGATGGTGCAGGATTTGACGAATCCGATGCTGGCACAGATCCCACATGTTCGCTTGGCAGCACACGCCGGTACCATCATGGGTGTTGAATCCAACGGCATGCAGTTCTATCCTGCCGCTTCGCTCGCCGAGGAGAAGGTGCACCCCGGAATTTATCGGCGGTCCAACGGAATGCTGGATCTTTCGACAATCAGCGGCCCGGGATTCGGATACCGCGTTACAGAAGTTGAGCGTGACTTGCCTGAGGCGGAAATGTTTTTGACGCCCCAAGATTGATCAACTGAAAACCTTGAAGCCGCAGTCGTTTGCAGTCGTTT
>DOPG01000386.1:5647-6949 GCA_003513555.1 Rhodopirellula sp.
GCAGTCGTTTGCAGTCGTTTCCTGCGGCCTCAGTTGAGTGGCGGCCTTAACACTCGGTGGCATAAAAGGTCGCGTATTTAAAGCTCCGGGGTTGCTTCCCCATGTGGCTTGGATGCCAATGCTCCTTCGACGTGGGCGAATGTATCAGCAGATGCTGCGTGGCATGCACGACGGTAATCGATCGGTAGAGGTTCTTCCAGCAACTCACCCGGATCAAGGAAGTCGTATAGTTCCCCGTAGTGTTTAGTCTCGGTGGGAGTCGTCCGATGAAGCACGTGCCATGGTCGCAGTTCTTGGGGGCTGCTAAGGCCGATCGCGCCTAGCATTTCCGACAAACTTTGAATCGTCTCTTTGTGGAAATTAGCCACTCGATCACGTTTGTGAGCGGGGACCAGGCCTTTCATCAATGCTGGATTTGTGGTTGCCACACCGACAGGGCAATGATTGCTGTTGCACTTAAGGGCCTGAATGCAACCAAGGGCTAGCATCATGCCTCGTGCTGAATAGCAGGCGTCGGCACCCAAAGCCAAACGCTTCATCAGGTCAAAGCCGGATGTCACTTTTCCACTTGCGATGACGCCGATGCGGTCGCGGAGGTCGTATCCGATGAGCACGTTGTGCACAAAGATTAAACCCTCTACCAACGGAGCCCCGATATGATTCGAGAATTCCAGAGGTGCGGCTCCGGTGCCGCCCTCACCACCATCGACCACAATAAAGTCGGGAGTGATTCCGGTTTCCACCATTGCTTTGCAGACAGCTAGAAACTCCCGGCGTTTGCCAACACAAAGTTTGAAGCCGATCGGTTTTCCTGCACTGAGTTTGCGAAGACGCTGAATGAAATTCAGTAGCCCACGGGGCGAGTCAAAGACACGGTGGCCAGGAGGTGAGTTGACGTCTGCCCCCATGGGAACGTGCCGAATTTCGGCGATTTCAGCCGTCAGTTTTGCCGCAGGCAGGATTCCACCGTGCCCCGGTTTAGCACCTTGGGACAGCTTGACCTCGATCATTTTTACGTGGTCAAGATTGGCCTTGGCTTCGAACAATTGATCAGAAAAGTCACCGTCGTCAGTTCGGCAGCCGAAATAGCCTGTGCCTATTTGCCAGATCAAATCGGCACCGCCTTCTACGTGGTAGGGGCTGATGCCGCCTTCACCAGTGTTGTGAGCAAAGTTGCCCTGCTTGGCACCGGCACTCAACGCAAGAATCGCATTCTTACTGAGAGCACCGTAACTCATTGCTGAAATATTCAGCAGGCTAGCCGAATAGGGCTGCGTGACGTCCGGGCCCCCGATGGTCACT
>DOPG01000367.1:0-11235 GCA_003513555.1 Rhodopirellula sp.
GAGTTGCACACACAACGGGCAGGCAGTGCTCTAAAAACTGGCACAGCCTACGCGTTGTTAGCGACAACGGTACCAGCTCAAAGGGCAATGCACCGAAATCAACCTGTTTGAGTTCTGGAATCGCGGACGAAGGGCTCTGTGCGCACCCATCAGGAAAGTTTTCTGCGAATTGCGTTTCCGCGGTTGGGGTTGGTACGCCGCTTGCTTTACGACAGGAACTGTGTGTTCCTGTTTGCAATTGCGCTGAACAACTGGGGACATCAGAGTTGGATGATTTGAGGTTCAAGGGTGGATTGGAATTCATTTTTGGGCTCATTCGTGCGTGAGGGGAGACGACTGGCGGGCCAATGTGCCTGCCAGTCGTTTTTTTTCGCCGTGAAAGGAAGGCGACGACGGGTGACGGCCTATCACGCTGAAGTAATCCAACATTCCCGAAGTCCAGCGAGCCCACGCACAAGGTAGCTTTGCGGCGTTGTTTGTTTTTCTTTCCTTGGCCTATGCCTTAAGGTATGTCTTGATAAATAATGGTGGCGTCGCGCAGAAAAGCATTCTGCATGCGTTTCGGCGAACTCGCGGGTTATGGTGACCGAAGCGGTTTGTCGGACGCTTCAATTTCAACCATCGCGTGGTAGGTGAATCGTAATTCACGCTTGCTGCCAATTGTTCCGTTGTGTTCACGCGACGCATGGGTGACGACGAGTCCTAGTGTGCCTAGCGGTGCACGCTTACGCTGACAATCATGATTGAACCCGATGACGCAAAGCCCGATGTGGACGTTAGTTCATTGCGATCTGGCAGTCGACGGCGTGCAATCATCTTTTCAATCATGTTTCATGTCGTATTATTCGGCGGGTTGCTGTGTTGGTATGTTCCCCAGAAGGCGCCTTCTTCCGCAAAGCGGGGAGCGAATGCCACGGCAACGATCGGGCAGCCGCAAGTCCCATTGAAGTTAGGTGCTGATGTTCCTGCTACCTTGGGCGACCACGTGCCATCCACTCAGATAGAGGCCTCCCTTGACGCCGCGTTGAAGCAAGCAGAGCATTTATCCGACGAACGTATGTTGTCGGAATTGGAAAAAAAACTGAAACGATTGCACTCTGTTTCATCCGTCGAAGCTGTCCAGGATACGACTGGCAAAATAGCAAGCACCCTAGGCTTATCATCCGGGCCAGTGCCTGCGTCAGGCCCTGTCGAAGGCACGTTTGATACCAGGACAGCTCAAATCCACGAGATGACTCGGAGTCGTGGCGAGAACGGAGACTGGGTCTATCATTCCGTTCTGGTGGATTCCGCCGGCAGGACGGAAAGCATTGTGCTGCCAAAAACCGAAGGCGAGGTCACCTACAAGACTTTCCAGCAACTTAAACGATTCCCCATGGCTGACGGGATATATCGACAGTTGGTGATGCCTATGCTTCAGAATATGCTAGACGCGAAGGAGTTAGCAGAAGCACAGTCGCGTGAACTTAGGAGGCAAGAAATGCAAAACGAGTTTGAGTCGAAAAAACAGCACGGCCAAGACTTGGGGCCTGCGGTTCAACGACGACCCACCAAGAGTGATAAAGGTTCAAGAGCTCCCTAAAAGACACTGAAGTGGATGTCATCCTCATCTGGGGCGGTCCTGCGGTTCCCGCACAGGTCTGGCATACAGCGCCCGCAATGCTTCATCGCCCTCACGTGATGTGGAGGCTGATTGTCCAACAAGAGCTTTCCGTGCAACGCCGCGCCTTGCGTGTTGATTTGCTAGCGGGTACCGATTTAAAAATGCCGAGTGACTATGATCGCTCTTTCTAACAATCGACAAAGTTTGGTAGTTGAGGTTCCAACTCTATTTGGCAAAGATTATGCATCACCCGTGTTTCACACGATTTGTTTCTTCGTTCCTTGCTCTCGCATGGGTTTCAACGAGCGGTGCATGTATGGGGCAGACGATATTTGGCCGCAATCCACAAGCTGCGATTTATGCGGACGAAACTTGCGACGTTACCTCGATAGACCCGCGTGAAACCCCGATTGAGCGATACCGCAGGAGTTTTTGCCAAGGCGCTGAGGTTCGGGGTGGTTACCTTTTTGATCTTGGTGACACCGAAGGTGGTATGAATCAAGCTTTTGAAGAAGTGCGTGCAGATTTTGGGATTCCGCTGGGAAGCATGGACAACTTGATCGGTCTGCGGCCGTATTTTCGCGCTGATCAACTACAGGGTTTAGATTCATTGGACTTGCCTAGCGCCCTGTACAATACCGGCTTGAATATCTTGCACCAATGCAAGTGGAATCCAGTTTTTTCTTCTACCGTGGTAGTCACTCCGTCTATCCGTAGTGACTTCACTACCAGTGACCATGCGTTCCGGGTATTCGGGTTGGCATTAATGAACTGGAAGTGCCGAAGTGATTTGACTGTTTCTCTTGGGGCTGTGTATTTTGATCGGGCTGACTTCAACCTGTTGCCAGCGTTTGGGATCGTCTGGACGCCAACACCAGAATGGAAGATTGACGCAACGATGCCGCGTCCGCGCATCTCGCACCGACTTTGGAAAGAGGGTGGAGAAGCCGAAGGATGGGCATATTTTGGTGGCAGCATTGGCGGAAATACTTGGGCGGTTACTCGTGAGTCAGGGGTAACCGATGAACTCACTATCCGCGACTTTCGGTTGATGGGCGGTTATGAAGTGTTAGAGAAAGGGAATCGAGGTCATTTCGTCGAGGCGGGACTCGCGTTCGGCAGAACCCTTGAATACGAGCGGGCCGATAGCGAATTAAATTTGGATGCGGGACTTTATCTTGATGCCGGGATCAAGTTTTAAGACCCAAACGTTCACAGCCTCGTTTCCACGTACCGCTTTACGTTGGGTCTGCTGGGGTCTCGTTTCCAGTGGCGGAAGAACCATCGTTGCCCAGTTCCGACAGCATGGCCTCGACGAGAACCTTCAATGATTCTTTGGGATCCTGTTCGGTGACCGCTTCAAGCTGGATGGCAATTTGTCTGGCTAGGTCAGCCATCATGACACCCCATGCGTGCCGTTCATCTAATTTCGAATTGTGGTGCCAATGGCCAAGGTTAAGTGAGCAGGCGAGCCCACGCTCTGCGATCCAACCTCGGATCATCTCAACAGCGTATTCGTCTTTCTCAACTCGATCGGGGCGAGGTAACTGTTTCCGGTGATCTGTCATGCCTATCCCTCGGTTAATACTGGGCCAGTGTCTTCGCAACCTAGACAAACTGGTCGGTTCTCGGTCTCTTGCGACTGATAGTCAACCGGAGCAAGGCCGGGCGATCCCAGTCGGGTGATTTCGTTCAACTTGGATTGTGGTTCATCGCCTGTCTTGTAACGTCCCTGAGTAAGTGATGAGTCCACTCAAACACAAAGTTTTTCGTCGTAGTTGCGTAAATATTCGGGATTTAGGCCTCCCACGGTCCTTGCAATTCACTGTTTTCTTGGCCTGCGAATGAGTTAACGCGGATCAATTGTTTACACCAATGGCGATTCACAAAACTTGTTAAAGTGTTAGTCTGCAGCGGCAGATGTCTCTAGGTTACTTCCTCGGATCGGTGCTGACACATGGACGACCCGCCTGACAAGCTAACAGGCATTCGAAAACCGGCGTTCCGGATGCCATTAAGAGTGATTGCCGCAGCCTTCGTGTTTGTGTTGTTGGTGCCAGTTTTATTGGGCAAAACGTTCCTGAGGGACATCGTTTTGAATTCGCTGGTGGACAGTGATAAGCTGACGTTGCAAAGCACAGAGGCCAGCTTGGGATATTTCTCACCCACTTCGGTCGTTGGTTTACAAGTTGAGACGATCGATCACACCTGTGCCGTTTCAGTTCAACGAATCTCAGCGGACCGATCGTGGTTGCGTATGCTGTTGTCTCGGCCTGAGCTTGGGACATTTCGATTCGAAAAACCAGAATTGGATCTTATTTTTGCAAAGAAGGGAGGCGAAGAAACCTCCGCCGCCAGCGGTGTCGTCGAGAAATCTGCAGCACCATTGTTGCCAGTTTTGGTTGCGGAAATTGTTGACGCTCACGTAGTTGTCCGCACTCAACCTGATGAACCACCCCCGATCGATATTGCGGGAATCAATACCAAAGTCCATCTGCAACGTCGCGATGAGTTTTCAATTTTGACTCTCCAGCCCGCACTTCTATTCGATCATCAACCGTTAACACCACAACTGTGTGGAAAAGGTTTGCAATTAGTCGCCCCATTGCTGGCTGACGAGGTATCGGCAACGGGCGAGTTTTCACTGAACTTGACCAAGTGTGAGATTCCTGTTGGGGGAGGCGCGGTGGAAAACCGCGGCAAATTAAAAGAGACACAAATCAGCGGGCAGTTGGAACTGCACCGTGCGGCTGTTTCCATGAAACACACGCTTGTTAGCAAAGCGATGGACACTGTGATGAAATTAGCAGGAATCAAGCTTCCTGGGGTTCTAACCGTTGCGGAAAACGTAACGGTGGATTTTTCTGTCATTGACGGGCGTGTGCACCATAGTGGCTTGGCTTTGATCTTGCCACAAGGCGAGCGATCAATCGAAATTGTGTCCAGTGGATCAGTTGGCTTGGATGAGACGCTGGACCTCACTGTGTCAATCAAACTACCTGAGGGGTTGTTGGGGAAGGGCACTGTGCGTGATGCACTCACGTCACAACCCCTTGAACTTGCGGTGACCGGCACGTTGGAGGCTCCCAAGCTACGGCTTTCCGGCAAACAAGGAATCTTCAAGTCCTTTGGCAACTTGATAGAATCCACAGGCAAGGATTCAAGCGAATCCAATCCTGCGGAAGTGGGGGCCGCGATATCCGACATTCTCGGAGACGTCTGGAATCTCGCACAGGAACGCAAGAAAAAGAGGCAGGATGTTGAGAGGCAGTTGCCATCGGGGGCATCAAGCGAGAGCTCGAATGCGGAAAGAACGCCGGTTTTACCGCGTTTAAGGGAAAAGGGACGCGGCCGCGGGTTGTTGCCGCGGCGTGGCAAGTCAGAGCAATCCGATCGGCCCGTCGACGCTCCCGGAGTAGAGAAGGGTGCCGTGCAACCAGCGGCGCCCGGAAATCCTTACCCGAAAGTTCCAACCCCCATCTGATTTCAGATCCGCGTTAACTGACGCGGGTCGGTGGCAAACTGAAACGCTGTCTCCTGGGTAATCCGGCCCTGCCGCAGCAAATCACCAAGCGAGTCATCTAAGCTTACCATTCCATCTTTGCGGCCTGCCAAGATTGCGGTCTCCAGCGTATCTACTCGGCCAGTTCTCACGCCAGCCGCAACCGCGTTGTTGCGCAAAACAACTTCCAACGCCAGTTCTCTGCGATCGCCGGGAATAGAGCTGGGAAGTAAATGTTGACACACCACGCCTCGCAAACTTGCCGCTAGCATCGTCTGAGTTTCATTTTGAAGCGATGGTGGAAATAAATCCCACATTCGCGTAATTGCTCCCTTCGCATCCCGCGAGTGC
Organism: Rhodopirellula sp.; assembly: GCA_003513555.1. Classification (GTDB taxonomy): domain Bacteria; phylum Planctomycetota; class Planctomycetia; order Pirellulales; family Pirellulaceae; genus Rubripirellula. The sequence goes on from DOPG01000367.1 coordinate 5,457, forward strand.
AAGGTCGACATCACCAAGTGCCCCGTCTCGGCGGCGCTCATTGCAATTCGTGCAGTCTCCGCATCACGAATTTCTCCCACTAAAATAACATCCGGGTCTTGGCGTAACGCATGACGCAGACCACTGGAGAAACAACCAACGTCCAGGCCAACTTCGCGCTGAGTGATGATTGAGTTGCCGATGTTTGGAAAGAGATACTCTACCGGGTCTTCAATCGTGATCACTCGCTTACCGCCCTGCTTGGCAATTGCATTCAAAATCATTGCCATTGAGGTTGTCTTGCCTGATCCACTTACGCCCGAAAAGATAATCAAACCATCCCGATACGCAACGAGACGTTGTGCCAGATCGACGGGGAAATTGTTCTTTTCAAGCTCTGGAATTTGGCTGGGTATCACGCGGATGCAAGCACCAGGGTCTTGTCTGCTGTAAAACAGATTGCCGCGAAAACGCTGCCATCCCGCTTGGGGGGGGCCCCCTCGTTGCGGTTGTCCGTTTGCATCTAGCATGAAGGCGAAGTCAAGGTTGCGCTCGCGCGCAAATGTTTCAAACTGTTCGGGCGGACAGATGATCTTTAAGTACGTTTCAATCTCCGCACTTGATAAAACATGATCACTGATAGGAACGAGCTCGCCGTGCAGCCTGCGCGTTGGGGGGTAACCTGATACCAGATGGATATCCGAAGCAATCAGCTTCGCCGCATCCAGCAACCAACCGGCGAACTTATGCATGTCGTGCCTTCTTTTTCTTTCGTTTCCTAGGTGGGGCCAGTTAATACGAGCAAGAATGAGGCTGAGCGAGGCGACTTGTTGGAATGAAGCGAGTACGAACTGTTGGGTGAATGGTAGAGCATGCCTGTCGGTGTGCAGACGCCTTCTTGATCGGTATGTCCACTGTGCTGCCCGCAACCATATTGGCAACCCAGGTTACAAGTATGCTTAGCACGCGATGCAATGTTCCACCGAGAGCTAGAACCCCCGTAAAGACAAAAAGTTCTGCGTCGGTGACTTCCCGAGATGATTGGATGCGTCTGGGAGGCGAGGTTTCTGCTGTTGCCATCGGCGACTACTGGGGATTTGCGCTTTTGTTTTCCTGGGCTGCGTCGAGCTGATTGCGTTGACGGGTGGCTTCCTCGACCGCCGGATTCGCCCAGTCAATTTCCCCAAAAGTGTCAATGATCGCATTCAATTCTCTTTTTGTTTGTTCAGGGTCATGTGAATCGAGAGCTTTGCGCACCCGCTTAAGTAGATTTCCCGCCCGTTTATCGATGGCGTTAAGGGGCGCCCGTTTGAGTAATCGCTGTTGCTCACGTTCGGCCATCGTGATCATTTCGCTGAGTTCCAAATTTGAAAGCTGAGCATCCGACCTGTAGATGTTAAGCCATTGTTCGATTTTTCCTGCGGCCTGTGTGGGGTTCAATTCACGCCCCTCCATGACGCTCAGGAAGCTTTCCTCGGAGGGCGACAATTCAGTGATCCCGAGCTTGGCTTGTGCGTTAAGACGGTTAAGCACACCGCGAAGTTTGCGGCCGATCTGCAGGTCCTCAACTTCAGTGCAGCGCGGGTCGTTGGGGTAAAGTTGCAAAAAGGCCTGCATGGCGGTGGTGTCACCAGTCAATGAATCAAGATACAGTGCATCGGGCGAAGGCGTTTGCATGGCCCAAACGAACAGGACACAGCCGCAGAAAAGAACTGCCGCCATGCAAACGATTTTTGCCCAGCCAACAAAAGATCGGTCAGCCAATGTCTGTCCGCTGGCAACCCCCCCGGGCTCTGAGTGTGCATCGGTGACAGTTTGGAAGTGAGTCTTCGAAGTGTCTTCGTGCTCGTCGTTGGCGATGCTTTCCACGAGTCGAGTTGGTCCTAAGTGGCCGACGGATAGAACTGTCGGTTCCTCTGGGCTGACAATGACCAAATCGTCCGAGCCAGCAGAATGGAGTTCTTCCCCCTGCCTGGGGGCGGCGGTTGAGCTCGTCAACGCGCGAACGTCACTTCCGGTATCCTGCCTGTCACCTTCGCTCGGAGGCATGAGGAATTCACCAGTTGCATCGTCGTCGCCGAGGGCCGCTTCGGTAGGGGAAGCCTCGGAGGCAACGGTTCGGATGCGTTCCAAGCCCGCCTTCATTGCCTTTAAACGATTCATGACTGCGAGCGCCGTCGGTGGTCGTTGCTCGGGAGCTTTTTCAAGCAATTCGTGGATCAGTTCGACCAATTCTGGTGGGACATCAGGTCGGATCAAATCTATCGGAACGGGACGGTCCCTCTGTAACGCGTTGATCACTTGTGTCACACTTTTGCCAGTGAACGGTGCCCGTCCCGCCAGCATGGCGTACATCACACTGCCCAACGCATAAAGATCGGTTCGCTGAGTGATTCCTTTGCTGGTGGCCTGTTCCGGCGCCATGTAGTCGGCTGTCCCCAGCAATGACCCAGCCACGGTATTGGAATCGCCAAAGATCTTTGCGATCCCAAAGTCAACGAGCTTAACTTGCCAATTTTCGTCGACAACCAGATTCGCAGGCTTGAGATCACGGTGAATCACGCCAATGTCATGTGCGTGCTTGAGGGCGCCACAGATTTGAATAGCGACGTCAATCGTGGTCTGCCAGTCCAAATGCTTTTCCCGCCTGATCAGTTTTTGCAAAGACTCACCTTGCACGAGCTCCATCGAATAAAAGAGGTGCCCTTCTTCTTCGCCAAAGCCATAAATCCTGACGATCCCGCGGTGGGAGAGACATTGCAGGCTTTTGATTTCTGCATCGAATCGACGGCGGAACTTTGCCTCATCTGCGACGTGGTCGGAGATTAATTTCACCGCAACAGGCTGTTTCGTTTTTTCGTGAACTGCCGCAAACACGGTACCCATACCACCACGTCCCAACGGTTTGCCGACGCGGTAAGGGCCCAAGAATTCGAATGGGGGTGAATTCATGATTGATCACGTTAATAAGAGAGAAGCTATTGCAGGTTATTCTAAACCGTGACTCGCACACCGTCAGCGCGGGCTCTGTCCTTGGGGATTGCAACGATTTATGATTCCCTATCGGCGACGAACTCCCTATCATCTTTGCGATGAGTGCTTCTAATTCTAACGACTTGCGACGCTCAAGCGTCATTTTGCCAGCCTTTTTGAGCGTGACAGGCTTGTGGCTGGCCCAGCCCCCATTGGAGTTCTGGTGGCTCGGCTTTGTGGTCTTGGTACCGTTGATTCACCTGATTGCGTTAAAGCCGCGGTTCAGTAGACGCGATTATTTCAACATCTTGCTCGGCTTCTCGGCGTATTGGTTGATTTCGCTGCAAGGCCTACGGCACGCACATCCGTTGATGCATGGTCCTTGGTTGATGCTAGGTGTCTACCTTGCTGTGTACCAGACAGCTTTCGTCGGTTTTGCACGTTATTTGAGTCACCGTGGTATCAGCCTGCTGCTGGTGGTTCCACTCGCTTGGGTCGCCCAGGAGTACATACGGAATTATCTGCTTACCGGCATTTCCGTGCTGTCTTTGGGGCATGTGGTTTTGAATATTCCACTGCTTGTTCAGATTGCTGACATTTTCGGTGGCTACGGAGTTAGCGCCGTGCTGGCACTCGCGAATGTTTTTGCATGGCAGACAATTCAACTGTGCAGAGGGAAAATCAATGGAAAACCATATGGTGTTTCTGTGGGAATTACTTTTGCGACTTTTGCTGCAGTGTTGTCGTATGGGAGTTATCGGCTCAACGAGCCACAGGGTGAAACGCTGGCAAGTTTCGCACTAATCCAACGAAACGAAGAAGTTGAATACGTCCTAAATCCTGAGCGACAGGTCGAGATATTTCAGGGCTATGCAGCGTCTTCCGTGAATGCTGCGCGGCAAACTGCCGAAGTTATCGATGCTTACATTTGGCCGGAGTCCATGTACAGCGCGACCAACCCCAACGTTTATCTGTTGCCAGATGCCACTGTGCCAGCCCAATTCCCCGGGAACCTTGAGGAATTCGAAACGAGCGTTCGAAATCAACAGTTGGCTTTTACAGAAAGGGCTGGTTTTGTGCAGTCTGCGCTACGTCGCGAACAACCGCGCAGTACACAAGCTCCTGAGTTGATTGTGGGCTGCGGTGTGATCGAGTACGGCGAACAGATCAAGGTCTACAGTGCCGTGATCAATATCGACCCCAACCATCAAGTTGAAACATGGTACGGGAAGACGCATTTGGTTATGTTTGGCGAATACATCCCGATCCTTCCGTCCATTCCCGGCTTAAAGGAGTTGGTTCCCCCCGGTATGGGACTGGAACCGGGCGAGGGCGGTGAGCTCATGCGAGTGGGTAGCACATGGGTAGCAGCCAATGTTTGCATTTAAACAGCGGTCGAAAGAGTGGTGATTAACCAAATGAAGCAATTCTTCCTGGACGGCGAGAGTCCCGATGTGATTGCAACGGTTACCAATGATGGCTGGTTCGACGACACGAGTGTGATTGACCATCACCTGCGTTGCGCACAGATGGTAGCGATTGCTTGTCGACGCCCCATTCTATCTGCCGCGAATAACGGCCCCACTGCATGGATCGATAGCCGAGGGCAGATTATCGAACGACTGGCGACTGGTGAGAGCGGTTTCCTGATCGCGACGCCAAAAAGAGATCGCCGCATTAGCTTGGCAGTCCGCATGAGCGACTGGCCGGCTGCAGCCACCGTAATTTTCTGCGTCGCCCTGGCGATGTGCGTTCGTCGGCGCAGCCTTGATGAGTGCGTTGAAGCGTTGGCGCGTGAGAAACGAAATCCTGACTGCGATTCTGAAGACGGTGCGGAGACCGATGTTTCCTAAGTCGATCCTGCGTCGGTAAGATGCGTCGCTTGTAGCACATGGGGATTGAACCGCCCAAACAAAAGATAGGGGGGATTTACACTGACCGGGGTGGATTTACTCTGCTCCTTGCGCTGCCGCGGTGTCGTAGATGGGCATATGGCGGTAATAGACCTCAAGACAGTAAAGGGACAAGCACGTCGTGTAGAGTCTCCCAGCGTTTTTGCCCCACCGATCCCTCTGCGGTGCCCAGCTGCCACTTTCACGGCCAGTTTTGACTTGCGCTTGAGGCAATTCAACTTTCATGACATCGTTCCAACGACGCCAAGGAGAGCCACCGAAGTGATGTAATGCCTGAGTCGCGTAGTACCAGTAATATACATCCTGATCCGCAAGGTCGAATGGGGCATCCTCAATCAAGGCAGAGATGCCGCGCACCATCGGAGGGTGATCTCGCTTCCAGCCGATGTATTGGCGACACAGGAGTCCTTCCGCGGTCATTGCTGAACTAGCGGCGCTGCGTGCCTGATACCCGTAAGCAGCTCCGTCGTAAGAACCCGCATCATCAAGATAAAGCATGACTCGATTGAGGACGGTGACGTTCACGTCAAGCTTGGCCGAACGCCCGCTTTCCAGTGCCATCACATACCAGCCGGTCATGGATGTATCAGAATCAAAGTTCGGCTCGTAACGCCATCCACCAGCCTCTGACTGAGCCTTCTCGGCAAAATCAATCGCCCGCTGCGCATAGGGACGCAACCACGAATCGCCGGACATCCCATACAGTTCACAAATAGCGATGGTCGCTTGTGCCTGAGCATACATTTTCTCGTGGCTGCGAGCGCTACCGGCAAAAAAACCTTCGCGGTCCTGTTGCTTAATCAGCCATTTCATTCCACGTTCAACGACTTCCTGATAATCACCCTTTTTGTGCGTATGTCCGTCGCCAAGGAATGCAAGTAAAGCCATGGCGGTCGCGGCGGGGTGGGTTTCGG
>DOPG01000367.1:11453-12241 GCA_003513555.1 Rhodopirellula sp.
AGCGGGTTGGTTTTCGGTGAAGCCGCCATCGGCAAATGGCCCCCTCATGCTCCAACTGCCATCTTTTTTCTGATTGCGTTGCAACCATTTAAGTCCAAGTTTGACGGCTTCCTGAGTTTTTATAGTTCCGCCAAATCTCGCTAACAAGGCAGCTTTAATTGCCCCGCTGCGCCCATTGAACATGGGCTGCACTAGTTCCAGTGCACCTTCCCCAACCTCAACCGGAACAATATCTTCAACGGTATTCAAGTCGGCAGCTTCAAACAGTGAATCAAGGTCGACGTCGGCCTCAACATCCTCCAACACGTCACTATCGTTCGGCGTATCAGCGGTTGAGATGTCAAACTCAGCAAATTCAACCGGTGAGTCCCGAATGCTCTGCCCGATGCTGAGCATGAGTGTTCCGATTGATGTTCCCGCGGGTGTACTGATAAATGCAAGGATCAAAAGCAAAATCAGATGAATCACCATGCTTACCAACCACGAGGGCGCTTCGCGTGTAACGTTGTCGCGGGTGTTGGGATCGTCGCCATCACCTGCCGGTGGTTCAACTTCCTCGAAGCCCGGGGTGGTAGGCCCAGGCTTCCTCGTTGCCTCTGCAACCCCGGCGAGTTCTCCTCGCCAGCGCAAACCCTTCGCTGAACCAACGCCGGTGGAAACTTTTCCTTGCTGCGGCGAACGGACAGGGGCTAAGGTGGATCTTGGCGGCGGTGGAGGTGGCAGGGGCAGCCCGTTCGCTGGTGCTGGTGCATGTTTAGCAGCAGGTGCTGGTGCTTGTTTAGCAGCGG
>DOPG01000371.1:0-34922 GCA_003513555.1 Rhodopirellula sp.
TACGCCGTTGTTTGAAACAGGGTATCCAAGCCACTCAAAAGTTGCGCAGAAACGCCTTTGCTCAGAAAGGCAGCTCGCTGTCATGAATTAATGAGTTGGCGGAGGGGGAAGATTTAGTGGGGATGAGGCACTAGTGATGGTTTGCTGGTAGTGACGCAATACGCCATAAACCGACTGAAATGCGGGATAAGAAGCAAGTTGCTTGTAGGCCGGATTGCTTGCGACCGCTTCGAAGTGTTGCACAACCGTCGCTATCTCAGATTCTGAAGGGTGCTCCCCTGTTAAGAAAATGGACGAGGGCAGTGCGAGGTAATTCTTCCAGTTTAAATCCAACTTTTCGTACAACTCTGGTGCTAGTTTCGTTAGCTGTGTCCTCAGAACATCCGATTCAGACCCAACATGTTGACGGATAATCGGTGGGTTTTGAGTGATCGCCGCAACCGTGTTCGCCGGAGTCCCAGGGATTGCGGGCGCTGGCTGCACATTGCCCGTAGCAGGAACGCCGAATGGGACCCTCGGATTGCCGCCCGCCTGGGCCGCAGGCACCACCGCTGTGGGAGCCGGTTTTGGAATCGTGCCAGCGTAGCGAGCAATGGTTTGGGTTAACTGCAACGCAGCCGGTGGAATGACCAAAGGAGTCCCCGGGCCAGCACTGTGGTAATACGAACTGGTAGCCAGTGGATCCGTGCGAACCACCGAGCCATCAATGGCAACTCCGGCAAACAAACCTCGGCTGCGAGAATAAGTATAGATTTCTGCTTTAAGTCGACCGTCAGTAGCTGCAGCGGTTTGCCGCCCAATTGGACCAGCAGCAGCTGCCGCGTCAGCGCCAATGGTCAGTTTACCCTGCAGAATACCCTGAACACTGTTGAGCGTTTTGAACACCAAAATGATGTCCGAGGACTGAACCCCTACTTGCCATCCGATGTTACCACCGGTCAGCGTGATGAAAACCGGAGCGTGCCAGATGCCATTGGCATCGCGAATGAATAATAGACCCCGACCAAATCTGGCTCCAACGACAAAGCCACCCCTGATCACGTTGGGAATGATCGCAACACCGTAAGCATCTGATAGCATCGCCTGTGGAATCTTGTTCCCTGGCGTGATCATTGCCTCGTTCAAAACCGACGTGGCGGCTTGAATCGTGGCCGCTTCCATTTGTTGGCCGTAGGCAATCCGCGGAGCAGCGGTTGAAGTCAAGAAAATGGCAATCAGAAGTGTTGGAAAAGAGTAACGAAACATCTTCCTGGAGTCCTTCCCGGTGCGAGCAAGTTTTAAACTGAGCAGAAAGCACAGTGTAGAGGGTTTGGTGGATTTCCAAAACACGAACCTCGCTATCGTTCACTGAGGTGCAGAGATGGAAATGCAAGCATTCCGCGAGCTTCTTGAGATGCTCGTCTGATGTAATCCAAAAGCTCCATGCCTGCTTCACGAAGCGGCCTTTGACTATTCTTGCGATCAGTAAGCTGTGATTGATTTCAGGTCTTTAGTGATGCTTTGTCATTCGTCGGGTTGTTCCTAAACGATTTTTTGATGCTGTTTCAGTCAGTTTTTGGGCTGACTCTGTGTCACGGCTGGTTTCTGTGGCACCTCTCGGTTTGGGGTGCTGGGATTAGGAGACGAACGGGGCAGTTGACCGGCCATCGCAATCGAGCCTCGCCCCACTTGTTCGCAGGTCGCGGCGGCATGTCCAAAGTCTGCATCCAAACGGGTGACGCGATCAAGTTTCATCATCACCACTTTGCCTGACCATGGATCAGGTGAACCAGGTAAAAAGATCGTGGCCAACCCCTGCTTTTCATCCCGTTCTGTTTCAAAGGCGATGCGTTGGCACTCGTCAAACACGACGAGGACGGGCTTCATTTGCGGCCTTGTTTCATTGCCTCCGATCGTATCGGCCATCTGATCCTTAAGGATCGAGTAGCGTGGAAAGAAGAGCGCTAGCTTTTTCTCGAACGCGATTGATATTTTTCTTCCAAGCGACCAGCGTGCAAACATCCCGGCGGCGAAACAGAGCAGCAGGAGGATCGCGATCGAAAGTCCGATAAGAATGGCGATCCCCGCCGGTGTTTTGACCGGGATGTGCTGGTTGAGTGCCGTTGCTGCCGACAAGATGATCGGGGCGATTTGTCCAACCAATGCTCCCAACACAATCAGAGGCAACAAAAACAGCAGTCCGCCGATCGCCGTTGTCTTCAAGAAGTTGATGAAACGTTTTGAACTTTTAACGATCATGCAGCATTCATTGGGTTGTTAGATGCACTAATGGAAACGCTACGATGAGCGGTTTGTGGTCCGGCGTTTTCCCCGCTCGAGACTCAGCTAGATGCTGAGTTCTCCGCCCTACAGCGGAATGTACTCCATGAAGCCGATCATCATTTCATCGTCACTCTGCGGACCCCAACGCACACGTTGGTCAGGGGCTGGATTTGCTAGATTGCTTGCCGAGTTGTCGAAGATAGCGGTGCAACGAATGAATTGCCCCGGTCGAATTATTTTCGGTTTTTTGAGAATGTATTTCAATTGCCAGTTGAAGTCGTATGCTGGCACATCCAACAGCGTTTCAATGACATGGTCGGTTTTCGCATCAATCAGATCATAACGAAACGATTTTCCTCTCAAATGCATGTGCGGAGTCATGCTGATTAGGGCAACCTTCCGCTTCGTTTTTCTTGAGTCTTGAATCAGTTGCTTGTCAGGGTCATGAGGCTCGATGATCAGTTGCCTTGGGGGATAGCTTGCAGCATCTCCCTTCAGTTCACGTTTGATCTTGGAGGGCTCTTTTGCAAAACAAAGCCCAACACAGCTTTGGTCTTTTTGGGCATAACCATTCGGCGTGTAGTGCATTTCGAACAATAGTTGACTGCCGGCTTGAACCTTGATCGCAACCCCATCGGGTGTCGTGAGTGGAATCGCACCGGGAGCGTAGCCTGCGAGGATGGGACCTCGCGTCCTAAAATAGTCTCGGGGTGGGGTGTTTGGCGGAATTACATACAACAGAATGTGATGAACGACACTGCGATTTTGGGGGCGTGCTTCGGTGGCGACAATGTATTTGTCTTCCATCCATTCTGGATCAATCACGAAGTATTGGTAATCGACAATTCCCTCGGCTGGTACAGGGAACGACTCGGGCATTGTGAGGACTTGGTCAGGTTGTGGTATCTGCCAGCCTTCTGTGAACTCCGGTTGTGTTGGTAAGTCAGCCAAATTCCCTTTGGGCATACCATTCTCGATCCAAGTGAAGATGAGGTCTTTCTGGTCGGAGCTCAGTCTTGGATCGTTAGCAAATTCGCCATGCTTGGGATTGGCGAACCAAGGTGGCATTCGGTCTTCTTCGATGACTTCCAGGATCGTGTCTTCCCACCCAACCACATCTTCGTAGCGGGTCAGATTGAAAGGGGCGATTTCGCCTTCGCGGTGGCAACGCATGCAGTGGTTGTTGAAAATTGGTGCAATATGTTCCGTGAACGTGATTGAACCTGAAGGGGGTATACTTTTAATGCGGCCAATGTGACAGCCTTCGACAGGAGTTTCAGTAACAGTGATGTCCTCTCCTGCCAGTAATTGCTTTATCGCGTCTGATAATTCCGAAATTTCGGGGCGTGCCCTCGAGCCGCCCACATAGTATTGGTCATCGATTCGGCCGTGGTACCGTACAGCGAAAGTGGAGTCGAGCAGAAATACTTCGGGAGTGCGTTCAGCAGCAAAGGCATCAGCAACCTTATTGCCGAGATCTTTCAGCATCTGAAATGTGATTTTGTGACGATGGCTGTATGCTAAGACTTCCGTCAAACTGTCTTGTTTATTTGAATTGATCCCGACGACTGCAACGTCATCAGTGCCGAAGGTTTGTTGAAGCTTTTCGAGCCGGGGGCCATAGAGTTTGGCTAGTGGGCATTCGTTCCCAAGAAAGGCAACAACAATAGCTTTCTTGTTGGCAAATTTATCCAGGGACACAGCACGACCGTAGCAGTTGTCCAGAGTAAATGGAGAAATCTTTTTTCCAATGTGGGATTTCGATTTCGGTTCAGTGCCCAGTGTCGTCTGAGAATGAATGGTCAGGCACGCAATAGCAAGTAACGTTATTGTGAGGCGTTCCAGCAGTATGATTCTTTGAAACATAGGGTCATCTTCGTAATTGGTACTAATTTCTTGCTATATCAAGAAGAGTGTCTCGAGCTGGACTCGAACAGCTGTTGCGTTGCTGGAAGCGAATGCTCGATAGGAGGCGATAAAAGGTACTGTGTAACCGTGTTTTGATTACCGTATTTTGTTCCATTTGTCAGTGTTTTGTCGACCCTGAGTTGTGAGGGAACTGGATTGTCATGCAGGCTCCGCCCAAAGGACTCTTGCTGACGGTGACCTGACCTTTGTGCTGCTTGGTGATGCGTTGAACTAACGCCAAGCCTAATCCCACGCCTCGATTGTCATCTGAGTTAAGTCTCGTGAATGGCTCAAAGACACTTTCCCATTGTTCTTCGGGAATTCCATCGCCGTCATCCTCGATCTGGATCAAAATCGATTGCTCAACGAGTTGTGCCGACAGCAAGACACGTGATTTTGCGTGTTGTCCGGCATTGCTGATCAGATTGTCGATCGCTCTTGCCAAGCTTTCGGGATGAGCCAGTGTGATCAATCGTTCTGGCTCATCGGTCAGGCTGTAATTGATGTTTTCGTACAAGGGAGAGTGGAAATCGATCGCTTCCTGGATCAGATTCCAGACATTGACGCGTTCGAGGGGAATTTCCGAAGCATTGGAATCGATTCTGGTGTAGGTGAGCAATTCGCCGACGAGTAAATCGAGTTTTTCGGTAGCAGCATCAATTGAATTCAGACGCTTGCGTCGTTCGTTATCGTCCTTTGCTGTTTCGATAAGGTCTGTGGCAAAACGGATTTTAGCCAGAGGAGTGCGTAGTTCATGTGAGACTGCTTGCAGTAGTTCACGCTGTGACCGCACCAAGGACTCGGTGCGCTTTGCCATCGCATTGAACGCTGTCACCAGAGCCAGATCTTGTGACCGTGATTGGGTCGGGATGCGGGCCTTGAGATCACCACCGGCAATGGAGGTCGCTGCCTGTTCTACCGCCCGGAACTGCTTGGCAACAGGACGCAGCAGGATTGCGATCGCAAGGGCGGCTACTAAAAAAACAATCCCATAACCTAGCGTGACTTGGGTGCGGCTTGCCCCAACGAACCGCGGGAGTGGGCCAAACAGTAAAAAGTACTTCGGGCCTGCAATTTTGAGTGTTCGACTCTCTCCGTCGTTCGAGTTACTCGTATCACTTCGGGGTATGGATTCCGTTGGGGGGGTTGAATCAGCGGTCCCAACAGAATTCAGCTGATCACCTAAATCCAGTTCATCAGCAATGGATTTGTCTGGTTTGGTTTGCGGGAATAGGGCAATCCCAAGGTAACTCCCTAGCAGTACCACATCGCCGTCTACCAGGCGTTGCCGGTACGGCTCCTCTAACCAAGTCGCCTCATCGAAGGATTTCACGGACATCGGGTAATCGAAATTCCTCGCAACCTGGATATAGTTGGGGACCGAAATGGCTGGGTCTTCATGCCAAAAATTTTCCACTCGGTTACGTGCCAGCCGGACTCCTCCCCCAAGTGCGTTCTCGATCACGTTGACATTTTGGTTCGAAGGTAAGTTCGCGACGTAGGACTGTACCAACCACGCACTGATGAGAATGATGACGACGCCGAGATAGAAGCGAAAGAACAGTCGTGTCATGATTGGGTAGCCAGTAAATAGCCCACACTGCGAACTGATTTGATACGCTGCGGTTGAATGGGATCATCTCCGATCTTCTTGCGGAGACGCGACACACGGAGATCAATCGAGCGATCCAATCCATCGTATCGCACGCCGTGCAGCTGTTGGTAAAGTTCATCGCGTGGAATTACCTTGCCAGCGTTTTGGGCCAACAACCACAGCAGATCAAACTCGGCTGTCGTGAGGTCAATGGACACTCCGTCGATTGACACGGCGCGACTGCTTATATCAATTCCAAGCCCATCGATCGCAAGTCGGGTTGTGTCTGAGTCGGTGTCAGGTTGTTTGGAACGACGCAGGTGTACACGAAGTCTGGCCAGCAGCGCATGGGGACGTACTGGTTTGGACATGTAGTCATCAGCGCCCACTTCCAAGGCGACGACTTCATCAATCTCATCACCTCGGGCGGTCAGCATCAGGATCGGACCCTCGAAGTCAGATCGGACGCGGCGACAAATACTGATTCCGTCCAGTCCCGGAAGTCCAATGTCCAAGACGAGCACATCGAATGATTCGGACTGGATCCGATCAAGTGCTGATTTGCCGTCGTGTTCGATGGTGACCTCAAATCCATTACCAGTTAGAAAGTCCGAGACCATAGATGCAAGCTCGCCGTCATCTTCAACTAAAAACAGACGCTGTTTTGCTACTGGGTTCATTGTCCGCACTTTATTTAAAATGGCTCGCATTACGTTTCGAGGCAGCTACATCTGCTTGCCGCGTTCTCTACCCTATTAGAGCCGGAATTGGGTGATATTCAGCCTGCAGTTACCAAAAAGATACAGACTGCAGCGGTGAGTCAAGCTGCTGTACAGCAGGCATTCCCCAAGAAAGGCTGCAATGTGACGGCAGGTGGAGTACATGACGTCAGATTGTACTGCGTTTGAGATACAAGCTCGGTGCCCGGACATACTTCGAGAAAAAGTGAAGCTCAAACGTATTGAGCCTCGTGATTCTTTTCTCCGGCGAGGGCAAGTCATGGAAGGAGTCCGACAGTTCGTGCCCTGTGCCGGGCCGTTCCGCTTTCAGTCACCATTCAGCTGACGCTTGTCCAAGGAGTGCTCCATCAGGCAGCGCGGTAAAGGTCTGCGCGTGTGGGAGGTAATCCTGAGAGTCCCTTGCTGGCCCTCTTGCTGGCGAGAACCTGATAAATCTTGATGGAACCAGCCGTGAATCCAACTGAACCACCTGTCATGTAGGCCGCCCAAAGTCGGTATTTTTCAGGGCCCACCAGTCGAATCGCTTCTTCCTTGTTGGCCGTTAGGTTTTTGGACCAGTACTTGAGAGTCAGGGCATAATGCTCTCGTAATGATTCGACGTCATGAACTTCGAAGCCTGTATTTTCCAATGTGTCGGTTGTGGTGCCGACAGGAATCAGTTCGGAACCCGGAAAGATGTATTTGAGCAGGAACTTTCTTTCAGGCCGTATCTTTTTTGCTTGTCGCTTGGTTGCCTTTGCGCGACGGGCAATTGCATGATTGAGCACTAAGCCGCGATCGCGTAATAACGAATTGATTTTGTTGAAATAGCGAGGGTAATTGGCGGTGCCAATGTGTTCAGACATTCCGACGCTTGAAATCTTATCGTAGTTTCCTGTGTGGTCAGCATAGTCGCAGATTTCCACACTTACTTGGTCGCCAAGACCCATCTCGTCAATTTTCTGCTGCGTGTAATCGTGTTGTTCCTGCGATAAAGTGATCCCATGAGATTTCACTCCGTAGTTCATAGCTGCATGCCGGATCAAGCCACCCCACCCACATCCAATGTCGAGCATTTTATCACCGGGCTGCAGACGTAGTTTTCGACAGATCAAATCCATCTTGTCACGTTGCGCCTGTTCAAGTGAATTGTCCCATTCTTTGAAATAAGCGCAGGTGTAGACCATCTCGCCGCCAAGAAACAGCTTGTAGAAGTCATTGCTCACGTCATAGTGAAACTGGATGTAATCAGTGTTGTTGCGATTCGCCTCGATACGTCCCACCATGTCATCAGCAAACTGATGAGCGACATCCGTCTCTTTGGTTCGAGCGAAAATGAACGGAATGGTTTTTTTTACCAGCATCCATTTACTGATTTCTTTCAAACGGCGACGATTGGATTTTTCTGTCTGAAAGGCATCAGCGAACTCCATCAAGTCGCCACCCTCAAACCCGATATGTCCGCTCGCATAGAGCCGTACTAGTGTTTCCAGTGTTGGGCGGCGCAGCATGCTGCCAATCACACCAGGGCCCGACAACACGAGGGTGTATTTACCATCAGTGTTTCTTCCCATGGGAATCATGTCCCCATTCCAAAGTTTGACGGTGACATTCATGTCCAGTCGATCTGCGACCTCGTTCAAGATGTCTTTCAGCGAATCAAGCTGTGCGTCAGCTGAGAAAGAAAGTCCCATCCGTGGGTCTCCATGAGATTGGGGTGCGGTTAATTTTTGTGTTTGGACTTGGCATTTTGTGTTTGGACTTGGCATGCAGTCATCGGTAATCAATCCGTGGGAGACCGACTGCACCGGGACACTAGCAGACTTTAGGAACTGGTGTTAGTTCAGTTTTAGCTTGCGTTTTCCCACGATCTGTCACTTCTACGCCAGGATGCACATGGCAAGATGGCTGTTTACCCAGACTGCTACACTTCATCATGAATGAGAGCAAAAGGTGGCTTTAGTCACCTACCAAGCTGTATTCAGACCACAAGCTCCCCGACCTTCCTGACCGTTGGGGCGACTGACCTGCTGGTGTTTGCCAAGAGCGGTACTCGAATGGCCGCCTTGGTCTGACCTGCGGAACATCCGATATCTCTTGATACGCGTGGATCGCCACTGCGCTTACTCGCTGGATATAGGAATCGATTGCATTGATTTGCTTGTGGCTGCCGTACGCGGGTCAGCTTCCTTTTTTTCTCGCCAGTTCTCCATTCCCGTAAGATTCGGGGGGTGGAAGTCGAATCTGACAACCACTTCGGATTTCCACTCATCCTCTGGGGGCAAACCTTTGCTCTGTGAAATCAGCGTTCTGATCTCACACGGCGCAATTTGGGCAGCTTTTAAAGTAGAATACGTTCATCAAATTGCGGTAGACAGAAAAAGATGGCGTTTCGGGAATGTTATTCCCACAGATGATCGTTGATTTTGTTGGTTGTTAAATTGATTGTTAAACTGTTGTCGTTGCAATCAGCTCGGGAACCCCAGCACCGGTGATGGCCGACCAGTGTGTGCTTAAATCCATTGATGAGAGACATGTCCAAAACAGAGCTGATTAAGTTGAAAATACTCCTGCCACGAACTCACGCAGTGAGTGGCCTCATTCGGGGTTTGGGGCTGGCCTTGGGCCAATTTGCAGGCCTGTCAACTTTGGGTAGGTCGCGTTCAATAATGCTGTCCATGTTGCTGGTTCTAATAGCGACGCCCTTTCCTAGGCTCTTTGCCGAGGTCGATTTTGTTCGCGGTGTCGCGCCGATTCTGCAACGGCGGTGTTTGAGTTGTCATAACGATAAGGAAAGCAAAGGCGATTTTTCGTTGCAGACTGCCGAGTCTGCGAAAGAGGATGGTTATGTTGTCGCTGGTGATGCGATGGCGAGTCACTTACTGGAAGTGATTTCGGGTGGTGCTGGTAAACCGCGGATGCCAAAGAATTCTGATCCTTTGGAAGAGGAACAAGTCGAGCTCATCAGAAAGTGGATTGACGAAGGGGCCAACTGGCCGGCAGATTTCAAAATCACGGAATCGCGGGTATCCGATTTCAATTGGTGGTCGTATCAAGCGATCCGCAGGCCTGTGGTTCCCAAGTTGCAAAGTGATTGGGTGCGCACCCCCATTGACGCCTTCGTCCTTCGGAAGCTGAATGAAAAAGACCTCGTAGTTGCACATCAGGCAGATCGCCGAACGTTGATCAGGCGGGTGACCTACGATCTGATTGGTTTGCCACCCACTCCGCAACAGGTGCAGGATTTTGTTCACGATTCTGCTCCGCAGGCTTATGAGCGTTTGGTAGATCGTTTGCTTGAATCAAAACACTATGGGGAACGTTGGGCTAGGCATTGGTTGGACGTAGTGAAGTATGCCGACACGTGTGGCTATGACAAAGACAAGTTGCGTCCAAATGCTTGGCCCTACCGCGACTATGTGATCCGATCATTTAATGAAGACAAATCCTTCAGTCGTTTTGTTCAAGAACAGATTGCTGGTGATGTTCTTTTTCCGGGGAATCCGGATGGAGTTTTGGCGCTCGGATTCATTGCTGCTGGTCCTTGGGATTTCATCGGACATGTTGAGGTGCCGGAATCCAAGCTTGATGGCAAAGTTGCTCGCAATCTTGACCGAGATGACATGGTCTCAGGCGCTCTGAACACTTTTTGCAGCATCACGGTTCAGTGTGCGCGGTGTCACAATCATAAATTTGATCCTATCACGCAGGATCAGTATTACGGTCTGCAGTCGATTTTTTCTGCTGTTGATCGTGCTGAACGACCTTACGATCTGGATCCAGATGTTGAGAAACGTCGCGACGCATTGGAGATTGTGATCGCAGAGCAGCAAAAGCAGTTGGATGCCATCAGTTCTGAGATTGAAAAGGCTGGCGGAGAGAGATTGTTAGACTTGCGCAAGGAAATCAAAGGCCTAGAAGAACGCGTGAGTTTCAAGAAATCACCTGAGTTTGGCTATCACAGTTCCACGGTGAAACGTAATGACCTGCAAAAATGGGTTGAGATCGACCTGAAGGATTCAGTGAATGCTGCACAGATCATTCTGCATGCATGCCATGATGAATTCGGAGGAATAGGAGCAGGCTTTGGTTTTCCGGTGCGGTTTCAGGTAGCTGTCGATAGCGGACAGGGAGACATGGAAATTGTCCATGACCGCCTGCAGGCTGATGTCGAGAATCCCGGTTTGGAACCGATCGTGATCGACCTGAGTGGCCGCAATATCCGGAGAGTGCGTGTAACGGCGACCAAGTTAGCGCATCGCAAGAACGATTACATTTTTGCTTTGGGGGAAGTACGTGTTCTGGATGTCGAGGGCAAGAATCACGCCAAAGGCAAGCCTGTCACGTCACTTGATTCGATTGAGGCGCCCGAGCGATGGGCTAGGCGGAATCTGACTGATGGAGAGTGGCCGCATTATCAAGACCTGGATGCTGCCAAGTCATTGGATGTTGCCAAACGCAAATTGGCGAAATTGAATCGTGAAATCGAGACTCCGCAACGAATGAGGGATCGTGCGTCTGCTAACAAAAAACTGGTAGCGGCGAGATCAGAATTGGCGAAACTGCCCACTGGAAAAATGGTTTACGCAGCAGCCACTCACTTCAAATCACAAGGCAATTTCCACGCAACCGAGGGTAAGTTGCGGCCTGTGCATATTTTGCACCGTGGTGAGATCAGCCAACAACGCGCGGTCGCGTCTCCGGGCATGCTGCCGCTGGGGCAGGGTTTGTCATGGCAAATCGACGCCGCTACTACCGAAGGTGAACGCAGGGCCACCTTGGCTAATTGGTTGACGGATGAACGTCATCCGCTGGTTTGGAGATCCATTGTTAATCGAATGTGGCAATATCATTTTGGTCGAGGCATTGTGGCAACACCAAATGATTTTGGCCGGATGGGTGCGGTGCCAACACACCCAGATTTGCTCGACTGGCTGGCAGTCGAGTTTCGTGACGGTGGTGATTGGCTGAAGCCCCAGTCGATGAAAGATTTGCATCGCTTGATGGTGATCAGTAGTGTTTATCGCCAGAGCTCGGCTGGGCCAAGTTCCAACGGACTAGTCGATGAAAGCAATCAATATCTTTGGCGGATGGCTCGTCGAAGATTGGCGGCAGAGGAAATACGTGACTCAATCTTGCACGTCAGTGGTTCCATGGATCAAACCATGGGTGGTCCCGGATTCTATTTGTTCAAGCTTGAGCGAACGCAGCATTCTCCGCATTACGAGTATCACAAATTTGATCCACACGATCCCAAGTCGCATCGTCGCAGCATTTACCGTTTCATCGTCAGGTCACAGCCTGATCCATGGATGACAACACTCGATTGTGCCGATTCGTCACAAAGTACACCAAAGCGTAACGAAACCCTCACGTCATTGCAGGCGCTGTCGCTTTTGAATAGCCGTTTCAACCTTGTGATGGCCGAGAAATTTGCAGCTCGCGTTGCACAAGAACATGACTCATTACAGCAGCAGGTGCATCAGGCGATTCAACTGCTTTTACAACGCGATCCCAAGGATAGCGAAGTGGAGGCATTTAGTGCTTACGCACAGGAACACGGTATGAACAATCTATGCAGGTTCCTTTTTAATCTCAGTGAATTTATTTATATCGATTGAATGATTGATAGAAGTCACCGTGCAAGTGTCCTGACTATTCATCACCCTTGGCAAATATTGATCCATGAAACCAATGCTTGATAGAAGAGATTTTTTGCGAGGAACCAGCAGTGGGTTCGGCTCCTTGGCGCTTGCGATGATGCTTCAGGAAGAAGGGTATGCTGACGGCACCGTAAAAGTCTTACACCATCCTCCTAAGGCCAAGCGGGTGGTGCAACTGTTCATGGGCGGAGCAGCAAGTCACATCGATCTGTGGGATCACAAGCCGATGCTTGAGAAACACCATGGGGAAAAGTCGGATTTTGGCGAGCATGTTGAGGCTTTCCAAAATGGACTCGGCCCATGGATGAAATCGCCGTTTCCATTCAAGCCCTATGGGCAATCTGGAAAGATGCTAAGTGACGTCGTTGCGCCGCTCGGTGAATGTGTGGATGACATGACGTTCATTCACAATCTTGTTGGGAAGACAGGGGTTCATTCACAGGCAACCTATTTGCAGGCAACAGGATTTCAGCGTCCTGGTTTTCCCGGCATGGGGTCTTGGGTTAGTTATGCTTTGGGTTCCATTAACGAGAATCTACCCACTTTTGTCGTCCTACCTGATCATCGCGGGTTTGCAAGCAACGGACCGAAAAATTGGGGCTCGGCATTCCTTCCAGCGAGTTCTCAGGGGACAGCTATCTTCCCGCAACGCAGTAATCCAATCGAGGACCTGACGCCGCAGGCAGATTTTGCGACTGCGGAAGGGGATCGTGCCGGGCTCAAGCTGTTGTCGAAATTTAACGGTCAATTTCAGCGTGAACGACCCGGCGACTCGCGACTCGAAGCCCGGGTCCGATCGTATGAACTGGCGGCTAAAATGCAGCTTAGCGCACCCGAAGCTCTCGATATCTCGGGTGAACCCGAACACATCATGAAGATGTATGGACTTGATCGTGCAGGGGCCAAGTATCCAGACACGATCAATGCGGCCGAAGAGGAAGAGTATTTCGGTAGAAAATGTCTGATCGCGCGTCGTCTTTTGGAGCGTGGCGTTCGGTTTGTCCAGATCTGGTCAGGTAACGACAACAGTTTCCCCCGGCGCAATTGGGACAGTCACGAAAATATTGAAAGGGACCATGGACCGTTAGCACGCGGCATGGCAGTCGGAACCGCCGCGCTGCTGAAAGACCTGAAACAGTCTGGCATGCTCGATGAAACCATTGTTCTTTGGACAACCGAATTCGGGCGTATGCCAAGTACCCAGGGCAGCAAAGGACGTGATCACAATCCATATGTCTTCACCAACTGGCTTTGCGGCGGTGGTGTTCGAGGCGGTATGACTCATGGTGAATCTGACCAATGGGGCTATAAGCCGTTGGATCGTGCTAATCCAACGCAGGTCTATGACATCCACGCCACCATCCTGCATTTGATGGGTCTTGATCATAAACGGCTGACGGTGCGGCATGATGGGATTGACCGCCGCCTGACGGATGTTCACGGTCATGTTCTACGTGAAATAATCGCTTAGGGCGGATAGGTTTTGCATGCTTTGTTACGAATGCAATCAAGGCGGCTTGACGTCACCACCCTGACAAAGCGAGAACACGCAGTATGAAAATTTGGATTGATGCTGATGCGGCGCCCCGTGACGTGAAAGACGTTGTGTTTCGGGCTGCAAAGAGATTGAGTGTTGAGACAGTGCTGGTCGCGAATCAACGAATTGGGATTCCTGCCAACGCAGAAACCGTTTCGATGGTCACTGTCCGTGAAGGAGCTGATGTTGCTGACCGGTACATTGTCCTGAACAGCGAGTCGGGGGATCTGGTAGTCACCGCAGATATTCCTTTGGCAGCTCTGTTGGTCGATAAGCAAGTGGATGTCATTGATCCTCGAGGAGAATCTTATGACGCCAGCAACATCGCCAGTCGTCTCTCAATGCGAAACTTCATGGATGACCTTCGGGGCGCTGGTACGGTAACGGGAGGAAGTCGACCGTATGGTGATCGTGACAAAAAGGCATTTGCCAATACCTTCGATCGTCTGCTGACAAAACTTCTTAAGCGTGCGGCTTCCTGATTCGAACAAGCCTGACAGCGAGATTAGAAAACATGGATTCAGCGGATTTGGCTTATTCTGAAACGGCAAAGGCTTGACGCAGTTGGGCCCAAACCCATTCGTAGTGTTCTTTGCCAAGACCGTGTCGTTTGTTGGGATAAATGCGAAATTTTTTCTCACCAGGAATGCGATTGAAAGTATGGAAGCAAGTGGTTGGTGGGCAGACTGAATCCTGCAGACCTACAGACATCAGCGTTGGGCAGTTGATGCGATCCGCCAGATTCATGGTGTCAAAATAGCTCAGTGTTTGCATTGTCGATTGCCAGTTTCTGTGAGGTTGATCGGCAATCCATTCATCCATCTCAGGCCATTGCGTTAATCGAAAGTAGTCTATCCAGTCACATAGAAAAGGAATGTCCGCAATGCAATGGTCGACTCTCGGATCAAGAGCCGCAGTCGCCAATGCAAAGCCACCTCCCTGGCTGCCACCCCAGACAGCGATCTTTTCCTGATTGACATCTTTGCGGGTTGCGATGAAATCGACCGCCCTAATGCAATCGAGATAACTGCCTCGGTAGTAATATATTTGTGGATTATCTAAGCCTCGAATCCAGAAGTTGTTTGGTTTGCCGGGAACGTCTTGTTGGCTGTTTCCATGACCTCGGGGATTGAAAGAGAAGACGATCATGTCGTCGCATTTGCCGATGGGCTTCATGTTCTGGCCGTAACCGGGAACACGAATCACTGCGGGAAGTTCTTCAGTCACATTGCGTGGAACTTCCAGCCAGCCGCGAACTCGGGTTTGGTTATGGCTCCGCATGCTCACTTCGAAGACCTGAATGCGATCATCGCTGAGATCGAGGCGTTCTCGGGACTCAAATGCAGGGGGAACGTCTTTCAATTCCTTGATCGCTTGCTCCCAGAATTCCTCAAAGTCAGGTTGCCGTGTTAGGGGGGCGATCACTTTGTCTGGATTGCATCCAATACGCAGTGTTTGTCGGATCGGTTTCTCTGCTCCACTCTGCGTGAACTCACACACCATTTCTACGAAACCAGCCTTGGGTACTGTGATGGTGTGAGAGAACGAAACCGATTTTCCGGCATCAATCCTGGTTGGCATTTCTGGGATCAGCGGAAGCGAAGTAGTCGTGCTCTTCGTGCTCCAGTTGAGCACTCCCGTGGCAACGTGATTTGCTGTATTGCCGATTTTTGCCGTAAATTTAATCGGTGTGTTTGGGGGTGACATTCCCGAGATGGCGTCTGAACTGAGCGTTAAAGTCAGGAGTTTCTGTTTTTGAGCCGTCGGGTGAAGTAAAGTGGGGCTATTACCGTCCGCAACTTCAGTCCCTACGCTGAAGTAAATAAAAAACAAAACTGCAGCTACCTGCAGGCAGTCATGGCGCCAGTTCGACGAGGGTGTTGGGAAATTCATGATCACTTTTCGGTTGTGGATGCATTTAGCCAAGTGCTGACGCGGTGGGTCACTTTCGTTGCCGCGCCATGTTGCACAAAATGATCCACATTGGGAATCGTGACTAGTGTCAGGTCATTGTCCAGCCATTGCCACGTGTCGTTGAGCGCCCCTGGGAGTAAAGCAGTATCGCCAAGTCCATGGATCATCAGTACAGGACATTGCACTCGAGGCATGGCTGTGGCATTAGTTGTATAAGGCGGTTTTGGATAATTAGCCTTGTAATAATTTAGCATTCCCTCAAAAGACGATCTTTCAAAAGCCTTCACATATTTCTTTCGAGCGTCGGGATCTTTTACCCAAAATGCGAGTCCCTTGGCCGTTAGTTGCGACGCAGCCTCGGGAGATTGAAAATGCCGAGCGTAGGCAGACGCTTGCTGCTGTTTTGGATTGTTTGCAAGCTCTCGTCGTAAACCATTCATGTGGGGCAGGTTCAGAATGACGAGACGGTTCACCATCTTGGGGTAAGTCATGGCACAAGACCACGCAACAGCTCCGCCCCAGTCGTGCCCCATGACGACTGCTTTTTCATGACCAAAGTGTTCAATCAATGCCTTGACATCGTTTACCAGTTTCGGCATTGCGTAATTTTCAACGCCAACCGGTTGATCGCTTAGGTTGTAGCCCCGCTGATCAAACGCAACGACCTGAAACGTCTTTGCCAATTCAGGCATTTGATGTCGCCAGGTGTACCAATAATCAGGAAAGCCATGAATCATGATCAGCAGGGGCCCCTTGCCAGCCGTGACGTAATGGATCCGCGTGTCGCCTGATTTCGCGAAACCGTGCTCGCCTAGAGAGCTTATTTTCACTTCCGGTTCTGCTGCTTGCAGTCCACTACGGGCAAAGCTGAAAGCACCAGTGAAAGTCAAAATCGCAATCATCAACAGCAGGTGCGGGTGAGGAACCCGATGCGGGGCCGTTGAGATCAGCTGTCCCTTTTTACGCCTCGTTTTTGGCCGCTGGCGAGTCTGGTTGAACATGAAATAGATCTTGCGAGGAAATGTATAGTGTTGTGGGGCGGTTCACAGTATGGGCCGAGTACATGACCCGCAGACCATTTTTTTACTGATTGGTGGGCTGGAAATCCAAAATCCATCAGCGAGCGTCAGAAACGCCGCAAACCTTCATCCGGGATACAGCTTTCCAGCATACCTGCAGTGCAGGGAAACATCGCCGCCCCTCCGACGGGGTGGTGCTGTCAGGAAACCAAATCAGAAAGCTGGAATCTTGTCGTATGCTGATCTTGAACAACTCGCTTCGTATCTGGCCGCAGTAAGGATAGACTTGGTGGTCAACGGAATTACCCGAGAAATTCACAGAACACACAGATCGTCGTCTTTACCCGCTATGAATGCTGCGATGGCGGATACATGCACTGGGAAGAAAGAGTGAGCCAAGAAACATCGGTACAGGATCGAGCTTACAAGCAGGTCATCGTGATGCGTCATGATTTGAAGATGCGACGTGGCAAACAGATTGCCCAAGGTGCGCATGCATCGATGGCGTTTCTGGCTTCACGGTTAAAAGTATCGGGACGCGTCTCGATGAATGAATTTGATGAGGCCGCCCAAGCTTGGCTGTCGGGTGGCTTTGCGAAAATTTGTTGTCGTGTTGACAGTGAAGATGAATTGCTGGCGATCCGTGATCTGGCGACTCAGCAGGGTTTGGAGGTTCATTTGATCACCGACAGTGGCAAAACCGAATTTCATGGAGTGGCCACGAACACATGTTTGGCAATTGGACCTGATGAATCCTTCAAAATAGATACCATCACCGGAAAATTGAAATTACTTTGAGGTGCAAGTTGTCCTGATTGCCGAGAAGCCTCCACTGTGGGGTGGATTGAGCAGGATTCCATGGTCAGCTCCAAATCATTCCCATTGAAATATACTTGTTCCCAGAATGCTCATCCCCAGAGATCGACTGCGGTCAAGGGTGCGAGTGGCTAGACTAATAGTATTCCTGCCTTTGTTGTTTATCTCACCCGCCTTTGTGAACACCTGTTTTTTTATGTTCTTTCACCTTTCCTGGCGATCGCGAATCACATTTGTCTTTGGTTTGTCAGTATCGCTTGCCGTTGCCAGCACTCGCGGGCAGGTAATCAGCCCGCCCTTTGTTGCTGGCTTTGAGCGATTTGCCAGACACGGCGACTTGAGTCTTGCTGAGGCTGGTGATTTACTCGTCAGTGAGTTGAGCTGTGTGGCTTGTCATGAATCAGCCAATTCGCAATTGACACCCAAACGCGGGCCAACATTGGTGGGTACCGCGAATCGATTTTCGGAGAAGTGGTTGCGGGAATATTTGAATGACCCAAGCGAAAAAAAACCAGGTACGACCATGCCGCATATGCTGGGGCATCTTGATGATGTTCAGCGGCAAACAGTGATCAATAAATTGGTGTCATTTTTAGGTACTCAGAAGAAGCCTTTTCAAACGGTGCGTGCGACCGGGGCAGTAGCCGTCATGCACGAGTTTTGGAATCAAGGTGACCCGTTGCGTGGTAGGAATCTCTATCACACTGTTGGGTGTGTTGCGTGCCATCAGCCTGATGCAAAGCAAAAGACGAATCAAACGGCACCCACGGCGGTTGATCAGATGATTTCACAACTTGATACCGATGAACTGGAGGAACTCGGTTTGTTGCGCGCCGCGCGCCGCGTTGCGTCTGTACCTCATGGCGATCTGGTCGGCAAATATACACGCCAGTCATTAACGATGTTTTTGCTCCGTCCCGAATCTGTTCGTAAAGCTGCCAGAATGCCAAACCTGCGTTTGTCGCCTAGTGAGGCGGCGGACGTAACTGCCTATTTGCTCAGTGAAAAAGGAAGTGAGATTTCGAGCAAAGAAACGGTCGTGGATCCTGCAATGGTCTCAGAAGGAAAAGCTTTGTTTGTGGAGCTGCAGTGTAGTAACTGTCATGACGCTACTGATGTTGCGTCACCGAGGATGGCGACGCCATGGGAAAAGTTGAATCCTGAAGGCAAGCACAAATGTTGGACCAGACCAGCCGCAGCGATGCCATATTATAAACTTGATGAGCTTCAGGTTGATGCCATCAAAAGCGTGCTGAAATCGGAGTCGATGACTGCGGAAATAAATGCAGCTCAGTGGGTCCACAGCCGTATGCTGCAACTCAATTGCTATGCTTGCCATCAACGCGAAACTGAGCTGATGAAGGATGGGGGCACTGGGGTGCTTGGTGGAGTTGGTCGCTATCGCAAGCCTTATTTTGAAATGGTTCAACAGGTCGATCTGGGGGACGAAGGACGTTTGCCACCACCTTTGACGGGTGTCGGTAGCAAACTCCAACCCAAGGCATTGAAAGCGGTTTTCGATCAACGTACCCCCGCCTATCGTCGTCACATGAAAGCTCGCATGCCTGCGTATCATGCCACTGCAGTAGAAGCCCTCGTGGAAAATTTACCGGTCGCTGATCGAGCGGGGAAAAAAAGTGAATCCACGGTTTTCGGTAACGCTGACGAGTCACTTTTTCGTGCGGGACATGAACTGTCAGGAACGGGTTGTGTTGAATGTCACTATTTCCGTGGCGAGAGCTTGCCGGGGGTCGTTGGTCTGGACCTTGCGGGGATCACAACACGTGTTCGGCCTGAGTGGTTTCATGACTTTGTGCTTGATCCTGGTGCCTTGAAAAATCGGACTCGCATGCCAACGTTTTTTCCTGATGGAAAAAGTAATCGTCTGGATCTGTTGGATGGTGATGTTGATAAACAAATTGCTTCGCTGTGGTTCTATTTAAAGGATCTCGCCAGCCAGCCGTTGCCGGAGAAAATCGAAAAGGTCCGCTCGCAAAATTACGAATTGCGGCCAGTTGATCGACCTATTGTCTTGCGTTCTTTCATGCAGGATGCGGGTACACATGCCATTGCCGTCGGTTTTCCTGAGGGGCTCCACTACTCTTACGACTCCGAGAAAATTCGCTTGGCTTCCGCTTGGAAGGGGCGTTTTATCGACGCTCGAGGAACCTGGTTTGAGAGATTTACGCCACCTGCAGAACCTCTTGGCGAATCGCTGATGCATTTTCCTCAAGGTCAGCCGTTTGCAACGCTCGATCGTAAAGATGTACGCTGGCCTGCGTGGGAGGATCAGGCGAAATGGTACCAATTCCGTGGCTACCGGCTGGACGCTCAAGGCGTTCCGACTTTCTTGTATCAGTTCGCTCAATGGCAAATAGAAGAACGGATTGTGCCCATGGGACAACGGGGGCTTCGGCGGCAGTGGAACATAAAACAGGAGGGAATTAATGCTGCGGCCCCTCGCGATGAATCTGTTACGTTGAATCTTTGTGTTCATCAGGCAATAAAATTGACGCGAAATTCAGGGGCACAGGTAGATGGAGGTGGCTTGCAGACGCGACTTGTTAAATTGCCACAAGGTGTTAACGGATCAGGCGACCGAATCATCAAAGACGAAAGAGGTGAGCGGTGGATTGTGCCGGTCAATGGAAAAGATCAACAGACGGTAGTGGTGGAGTACGCATGGTGATGCGAAGTCTAAACTTGACGCATTTTGTTTCTGTGCTTGGATTCTGGTTGATCGGAATTCAGCCTCTCGTCAGTGTTGTGGCAGCAGACGATGACTACTATCGCTTGTTGTCGGTTGCGACAAGCAAAGCTCCCACCGAGTCAAGGTCCAAAAATTGGAAACCGTCACCCGAAGGCTTGCCGTTGGAGATCAGTGGCATGACGTTTTTGGATGACCAGCGTTTAGCTGTTGCCATTCGAAAAGGTGAGATTTGGATATTGGATGGGGTGTATGATGAGCCGGCATCTAATGTGACTTACAAGCGTTTTGCCAATGCGTTGCACGAACCGTTGGGACTGCTGCAACATGATGGTGCTCTCTACACAGCGCAACGCAGTGAGTTGACAAAAATACGTGACATTGACGGTGATGATGTTGCTGACGAGTATCTCACTGCGGCCAAGGGTTGGGCTGTCACCGGGCATTATCATGAGTATGCGTTTGGTCCAAAGCTGGATGCTGATGGCAACCTATGGATTACTTTAAATATTGGGATGGGGCTCAAGGGAGATCAGCTGAAACGGGCTGTCCCTGATCCCCCCTTGGGTTATCGTCAAGGTCGATGGCGTGGCTGGGGAATGGTGCTTACACCACAGGGTGAGCTTGTTCCGATGTGTGCTGGAATGCGATCACCCGCAGGCCTCGGGGCCAATGCGGCGGGTGATATGTTCTATACCGATCAACAGGGGAATTGGGTTGCAACCAACTCGTTGCATCACTTGCGGCCTGGAGTATTCTTTCATCACGCAGAGGCACTGGCATCGATGAATGAACCAGGGTCGACCATCAAGAGCGTGGAAAAAGTACCCGCTGGCGTGCCACTGCCAGAAGCCATGATGCAGTTTCCCCAATTGCGACCTCCGGCAGTTTGGTTTCCTTACAAGCGTGCTGGTCAGTCACCAACGGACATCATGCTGGACACGAGTGATGGGAAATTTGGGCCATTCTCAGGTCAGTTTTTTGTGGGTGAATTCACGCAAGCTGGTGTCA
Organism: Rhodopirellula sp.; assembly: GCA_003513555.1. Taxonomy (GTDB): domain Bacteria; phylum Planctomycetota; class Planctomycetia; order Pirellulales; family Pirellulaceae; genus Rubripirellula. Next base: position 21,151 of record DOPG01000371.1, read on the forward strand.
ATCGTGTGTTTCTTGAAAAAGTTGGTGGTGAATACCAAGGTGCATGTTTCCCATTTCGAAGTGGCTTTGCATCGGCTGTCTTGCGGCTAGCACAAGGTGCAGACGGCAGCATGTTTGCAGGGTTGACCAATCGAGGCTGGAGTAGTCTTGGCAACGCCAGTTACGGCTTACAACGCTTAGTCTGGACTGGGAAAACACCGTTCGAAATTCAGGAAATGCGTGCGACACCCGACGGGTTTGACTTGCTTTTTACTTTGCCTGTCGATCCAGAATCTGCGGGTGATCCGGCCTCTTACGCAATGCAAAGCCATACCTATCTGTATCACTCGGCATACGGAAGTGATGAAATACAAAAGCAGGATTTGACAATCAGATCTGCGACAGTGTCAGGGAACGGACGCCGCGTTCGCCTTGTGATTGATGGTCTTCGTGAACTGTTTGTCCATGCCTTGGACGCGGATGGCGTGCGAAGCAAAGCCGGTCTGCCTCTTCTGCATCCAGACGCCTATTACACTCTGAATCATCGGCCTGAGTAATGCGTGAGCTGTGTGCTTATTGACGCGAGTCGCTACCAGGTGTCATCGACCTTTTGGCCTGCCGCTTTCGTAGCTGAACCACTCGTTTCTCAACGTGAAAAGTTTGGATTGGGCTTCGGGCGTTTTGCATCCATCGACTCCAATATTGCAGAGAGTCGATCCTGCATGGTCTTTACTTTTTTTGGGTTCTGTTTTGCCAGATTATTTGATTCAGATAGATCATTTTCCAAGTCATAAAGTTCTGAAACACCTTCGTCGAAGTAGATCAGCTTCCAATTGCCTTTGCGAAGAATGCTGTAGGGACCGGGAGCATGTCGATAATGAGGGAAATGCCAGATCAGCTCATCGCGATTCAAAGCTGTTTGGCCACCAGACTTCAACAATGGCAAAAGTGACAACCCATCGATTTCTTGATTGGTTGGTGCAGGGATGCCCACCGCATCAAGGATCGTCGGGAAAACGTCGATCGAACAGACGGGCGTATCCGATTGGGTTCCCGGCTTGATCTGGCCTGGCCACCGAACCAGAAAAGGAACACGGATGCCGCCTTCGTAGGCATAGCCTTTTCCGCTTCGTAAAGGTGCGTTTTCTGTCGGACGTCCACCGTTGTCCAAGCCACCATTATCTGATGTGAAAATGATCATGGTTCGATCATCCAGATCCAGTTCGTCAAGCGTCGCGAGAATCTGTTGAGTCGAATCGTCAATGGACTCCACCATCGCGGCGTACTTTGCATTCACATCCGATTTTCCATTCTGCTTGTACTTGGCAGCTACTGCGTCGATTGCTTGAATTGGAGTGTGTACTGCATAGTGGGCAAGGTTGATGAAGAAAGGTTTATCTTTCCATTGCCGGATCAGCTCAACCGCTTCGTCAGCTTCTCGGTGGGTCAGGAATTCACCAACTTTGCGGCCAGGCAACGAGGGAATACCCGCGCGGATCATCGGATGGCGATGTTCTGGTTGGTTGTAAGGATCAAAGTAAGAAGGGGGTTGACCGTAGTCACAGCCTCCACGATTTTCATCATAGCCCTGTCCAGGTGGATACCACGCTTCGTCACCCAAGTGCCACTTTCCGATGTATGCAGTCTTGTAGCCGTGGGATCCAAGAACTTCCGCAATGGTGACTTCCTCGTGTTCCATCCAGAACGGGTTGGGGGGGCACAGTAGTTTTCGGTTGTTCCCACCCACGTATTCCGTGGGGTTTTGCTTGGGTGTACCGACGTTGCCGCGTTGAAACAAACTGCGGATCCAATCAGTGACACCGATGCGTGCAGGGTAGCGACCTGTTTGCAGGGCAGCTCGGGTTGGTGAACAGACCGCACAGGCCGCGTAGCCATTGGTGAACTGTATTCCCTCTTTGGCGATTCGATCGATGTTTGGTGTGTTGTAATAATCACTGCCTTGGCAGGACAGGTCCATCCAGCCGAGGTCATCCACCACAATCAGGATTACATTGGGTGGTTCTGTTTGCACATCCGATTCGTTGCCACGTGCAACATTTGTGCTGGAAAGTAGATTGCCGACGAATATTATCAGCGAGAATATGATCAGTGGCATACTTACAGCAGCGAAAACAGAACGACGCATTTACAATTCAACCTTCAGCAATGGATGGGCAGTGTTACAGATTGCGACCATGATTGTATCCCAAACTGAGGCGGATGCGTTTCCATGGAAGTCCCCTTTTTAATAAGGAAATTCACGTTTTGTGCATCAGTTACCTCATTCGCACTGCATGGTTCTGTGCTGGGATTGTGCTGCTTGCCAGTATTGCTTCCCAACAAGCGATTGCCCAAAGCACCAAAGCGACAATTCCAATCCAACCAAAAAATGTCTTGTTCATTGCCGTTGATGATCTGCGGGTCGAATTGGGCTGTTACGGACAAAGACATGTTCGCTCACCAAATATCGACAAGCTTGCCTCTCAGGGGGCATTGTTTGAACGTGCCTACTGTCAACAAACGGTATGTAATCCATCGCGGGCATCTCTGTTGACCGGGAAGAGTCCGGATCAATTACAGGTTTGGGATTTGCCCACTCACTTTCGCATACATTCGCCGGATGTCGTAACGCTGCCTCAGCTTTTCAAAAGTCATGGCTATCATACCCAATGTGTGGGTAAGATTTTTCATAATTGGCGTCAGGATGAATGGCAAGGTGATCCCGTTTCGTGGAGTGTTCCTTCGAAAATGCACTACAATAGTCATGGAAATGACACGCCACAGGTGGAGGGTTCGTTGCCTCCAAATCTTGCTTCTGGTGTTGGTGGGAATGAGTGTCGAGATGTTCCTGACGAGGCCTACTTTGATGGTCGAGTTGCCGTTTCAGCATCGCGTGTGCTTAGGGAATGTGCCGCACGCGAACGCCCGTTTTTTCTGGCAGTGGGATTTTGGAAGCCACATACACCTTTCAACGCGCCCAATAAATACTGGGACCTCTATGAACGATCAGAAATTCCTCTGCCGCGTCATTTAACACCTCCGCGGGCAGCACCCGAGTTGGCGATGACCAGTGCACGATATCGGGGGGGCAAAGATTCAGAATTGTTGAAGGAGATGCACCATGGCCATCTCGCCGCGATCAGTTATCTGGATTGTCAGGTAGGCAAATTGTTGACGACGCTCGATGAATTGTCTCTCCGCGAAGAGACAGTCATTGTGTTCTTTTCTGACCACGGCCTGCATCTGGGCGAGCATGGTTTGACTCGAAAAACCACGGTGTTTGAACTCGATGCCCATGTTCCATTGATTATCGCTGCCCCGGGGCAAACCGCGGGGACACGTGTTTCGGGCATCGCCGAACTTTTGGATTTGTTTCCAACATTGACCGAGTTGTGTGGCATTCCGGAACCGGATGGGTTGGCAGGTAATAGCTTGGTTTCGTTTCTGAAGAATCCAGATCGTGCTGGCAAGCAGTTTGCGCTCACGCAAACGCCCCGGCCAAATTATCCCCGAGGTGAGCTGCCAGTTCACATGGGTTATTCCATCCGGACGCACGAGTTGAGGTACACGGAATGGAGGATCTTTCAGACTGATCAAGTTGTATCCCGTGAACTGTATGATCATTTCCGCGACCCACGAGAGACGGAAAATATTGCCGGCTTGCAATCTGAAGCAGCCAAGGTGGACGTAATGGCAGATCATCTGGAAAAAATGATTAACAGTCGGAGATGAGGCTGTGATTGGCGATCATGAAATCACATTATGAACTCTTTGAAATAATGCATGACTTCGAAGCATCAAAAACATAGGCGGCTACTTTTACTCGGCAGCCACGTCAGCACATGAGGATCTGTCAGCACATGAGGACTTGTTAGTCTTTTCAAACCAAGGCCAGCAATTCAGCGGGGGGCTTCAGCATTTCATCCATCTGCTGGGCCACAGTAAAGGGTTTGGTGACAATTAATGATTTTGCACGATTACTTGTGCGAGCAGTCGGCGATTTTTCAGTTCGTACGTCAGTTTTTGCGTTTTTTCAAATTGATGGCCATTTCCAGTACTTTAAATCATGATGACTTGACCTCTCGAGATTCGAGTTGGGTGTCCAAAAACGTTTGGAATTGGATTAAACTAACGGAGCCCTTCGACCAAAACAGGTCACATTCAGGGTCCCGCTCGAACGCCTACCTCGCCGCATTTTTTCTATGTCACGCCTCACCTGCGTCTTCTTGTTGTTCCTAGTGTGCACCGCGTGTTTGCGGGCTGAATCGGTTGCGTCTCCCCAGTTTGAAACAGACGTGCGAGCGATCCTCAGGACGCATTGTTTGCAATGCCATGGCGAGGAGCCTGAGGTCCAAGGCAATCTTGATCTCAGGCTGGTTCGCTTCATGCACCGTGGTGGAGATTCAGGCGCTGCGATCGTTCCTGGTAAACCTGAGGAGAGCCCGCTATATCAACGCTTACGCGATCGGGAAATGCCGCCGGATGAAAGTAAGCAGATTAGCGCGGATGAATTGCGAATCATTCATGACTGGATTGTTGCTGGTGCCAAGACGGTGCGCGAGGAACCAGAGAGTCTCGGTTTTGAACCGTACATCACCGAGGAAGACAAGGCACATTGGTCTCTACAGCCAATCCGAAGACCCACCATTCCCATTCCAGCGAACCTAGCGTTGCTAGAAAATCCGATCGATGCGTTCCTGTTGGCTGAGTTGCAAAAGCAAAATTTGAGTTTCAGCCCAGATGCATCACCGCGAAAACTCCTGCGACGATTATCTATGGATCTTGTGGGGCTTGCACCAAGTCCGGAATCTATTCAACGGTTTGCGCAGGCGATGGCATCATCCGATGGTTCTGACAAGGTCTGGTCACGAATGGTTGATAAGTTACTTGAGTCACCCCAGTATGGTGAACGATGGGCAAGGCACTGGCTTGATGTCGCTGGATATGCAGACAGCGAGGGCTACACGGATGCTGATTCGGAACGTCCGGATGCTTGGAGATATCGTGATTATGTGATTGATGCGTTCAATAGCGATATGCCGTTTGACCAGTTCATTACCGAGCAACTTGCTGGCGATGAGTTGATTACGTCGCCTTTGACTGACCTTTCAGCAGGCGATGCAAAACGCTTGGCCGCCACTGGGTTCTTGCGTATGGCACCGGATGGGACAGGTGGTGTGGTCGCTGATAAAGTACAAGCGCGACATGACACGATGGCCGATACAATTCGCATTGTCTCATCTTCGTTCATCGGGTTGACAATTGGATGTGCACAATGTCATGACCACCGTTATGATCCGATCAGCCAGGCAGACTATTATCGATTCCGCGCGATCTTTCAGCCCGCGTTTGATCCGGAGAAGTGGCAGGCTCCATCAAAACGTCGGGTTTCTTTGTATACCGATGCAGACCGAAAAAAAGCAGAGGAAATCGAGGTCGAAGCCAAGAAGGTTGATGCTGAACGTGCCAGCCAGCAGAAAAAGTTCATTGCTGCCACGTTTGAAAAACAGTTGCAGGAATTACCAGAATCAGTGCATGATCTCGCTCGTGCTGCACACGTGACTGCGGCAGGTAAGCGCACTCCTGAGCAAAATCAATTATTACGCAAGCATCCTAATTTGAATGTCACGTCAGGTTCGCTGTACCTGTATGATCGCAAGGCTGCCGACGAGCTGAAGAAAATGGCGGCAAAGGCAACGGCGATTCGTGCGACGAAACCAAAGCAGGGATTCGTTCGGGCGCTCACTGAAAAACCGGGGCGTCTGCCAGAAACTCATTTGCTGTTTCGTGGTAATCCGGATCAGCCGCGACAGGAATTGCAGCCTGGCGGTTTGAGTTTGGTGTCACTGACCAGCAAGCTGCCGCAGATTCCTGCGAATGCCGGTGATGTCGCTACCAGTGGGCGGCGATTGGCATTGGCAAAACGACTGACTCATCCGGAATACCCACTCACCGCGAGGGTCATCGTCAATCGTGTTTGGAGACAACATTTCGGGCGTGGACTGGTTGAGACTCCCGGTGATTTTGGCGTGCAGGGCGAAGCACCCTCCCACCCTGATTTGTTGAACTGGTTGGCATCTGAGTTCATTGAGAGTGGCTGGAGCTTGAAGCACTTGCATCGACTCATTCTCAATTCGCGTGCTTGGCGACAGGCCGTCACGAATGATGAAAGAAAACGACAGATTGATCCTGATAATGCTCTCTTTGGATCGGCACGTTTGAGGCGTTTGGATGCTGAAGTCGTACGCGATTGCATCCTCGATATCGCGGGTAAATTGAATGCAAAAGCTCATGGTCCGGCAGTGCCTGTCATGGCTGATGGCGTGGGTCGCTTTGTGATTGGTCAGGAAAATCTCAACGCGGGGCGGCCGGGCAGCGTCATTGATATGAAGGGCGAACAGTATCGCCGAAGCGTGTATGTGCAGATGCGAAGAAGTCGACCACTGGCCGTTCTGGAAGCTTTTGATCAGCCTCCCATGGCGCCTAACTGTGAAAAACGCAATGTGTCAACAGCTTCGACGCAGTCATTGTTGATGATGAATAGTGAATTGCTTCTCACGTACTCGCGGTATTTTGCTGAGGCGCTATCCAGGCGTGCTTCAGAACCGGAAGAACAGATCGATGCTGCATGGCAATCGATTTACTGTCGTCATCCAAGTGCGGCCGAGCGTGACGCGACAATGAAATTTCTGACCGAACAACGAACTATCTTTGAGCAGCAGTCGGCATACAAGGCTTCCTCGGAAAAACCTGCCAGCAAGAGTGCTGAGCTTGAGGCCTTGTCGGTGATGTGCCAGATGCTAATGGGGTCAAACGAGTTTCTCTACGTTGACTGAAACAGCCATGAATAACAAACTGAATCAAAGCAATGCTGGCTCACGTCGTCACTTCTTGGCGGCGGGAGCTATGAATGTAAGTAGTGTCGCACTTGCTTGGTTGGCGAATCAGAATCGGACGATGGCAGAGGTCAAGAAACCTGACCTGCAAACGCGTGTCCACGATACGACACCCAAGAGACCTCCCGGTGAGCCCAAAGCGCGAGCCATGATCTCGTTGTGGATGCAGGGGGGCCCTAGTCATCACGATATGTTTGACCCCAAGCCTGAAATGGCCAAGTACGACGGAAAAGAATTCCCGGGTGAGGTCAAGTATGACAATGCTGCACAGTCCAGTTCAAAAGTATTTCACAGTCCTTGGAAATTCCAGCCCCGAGGGCAGTCCGGGATGGAATTGTCCGAACTCATTCCACATACCGGTTCGATTGCAGACGATATCTGTCTGATTCGGTCCATGCACACTGGGGTCAATAACCACGGCCAGTCCATTCGTGCGTTGCAATCCGGTCGGACGGTCGAAGGGCGGCCATCGCTTGGTAGTTGGTTGACCTATGGATTGGGAAGTGAGTCAGAGAGTCTGCCAGCTTTCATGTCGCTGATTGATCCCGGACAGTTGCCCGTGTTGGGAGTAGAGAATTGGTCCAATGGTTGGCTGCCTTCGATTTATCAGGGCACTGTCGTTCGGCCGCGAGAACCTCGCATTCTCGACCTGACGCCCCCAACTCATCTGAAGGGAAATGCTCAACGTCGTGCGCTTGAGTATCTCGAGCAACTCAACGCAAATCATCTGTCCCACTATCCGGGTAGCACCGACCTGCAAGCAAGAATTGCCAGTTATCAGTTGGCTGCGCGGATGCAAACCTCTGCGACAGAAGCATTGGACCTGAGTCAGGAAAGTAAGAAGACTCAGGAAATGTATGGTATGCATGAAAAAGCGACTGCGGATTACGGTAGCCGTTGTTTGATCGCTCGCAGGTTGATTGAGCGTGGCGTCCGTTTTGTTCAGGTGTATACAGCAAATCAACTTTGGGATAGTCATGGCAGTATTGTTAGCCGACTGCCTGCTGCCTGCCAAAAAGTCGATCGTCCGTCTGCGGCCTTGGTCAAGGATCTCAAGCAACGTGGGCTACTGGATTCCACTGTGGTGCATTGGGGCGGCGAGATGGGACGACTACCTGTTGTTCAGAATGATGCGGGAAAAGCAAAGATCGGTCGCGATCATAATACGTATGGGTTCAGTATGTGGTTGGCTGGTGGAGGATTCAAAGCTGGGCATGTTCATGGCAAGACGGATGAGTGGGGACACAAAGCTGTTGAAAATGTTGTGAACCACTATGATTATCATGCCACGCTGTTGCATCTCTTTGGTCTCGATCATGAGGAGCTTGTTTTTAATCGTAGCAATCGCGATCAAACGTTGACTGATGGGCAGCCGGGCAAGGTGGTTCGCGAGATTTTGGCTTGATATGATTTTTGCGTGATCTCCGAACGAAGTGTCATTCAACTTGGTTATGGTTGGGAAGCATGAATGATGGGCCCGTGCTCCGATGCTTTCGCAGTCAGTGTGAGTGGCCGGTGAATCCTCATTTTTTAATCCGCGAATATACAAGTTGTCCCAGTTTTTCTACACGCGTTGATGTGCGAATGTGGCCATAATGCCATGGGATGCATCCAGTGCTGTGTTGCCAGATGCGATACCATGAATCGAAAGCCCGAATGGTACGGTTTGAGTTAGCGTTTGATTCGTGTCGCATGTACGGTATCCCTTCCTGACGGTTGGTCGAACCTTAATTCCGTGAAGCTCTTTTACACCGAAACAAAAAGTAGATGCAAAAACTTAGTTTCATTTTAGTCGTTCATTTCTCCTGTTGGTTATCGATTGCGTCCGCTCAGCAGGTACAGGAGAGAAGAGTGGACTTTGATCGGGACATCAGGCCGGTTCTTTCCGACCGTTGTTACATCTGCCATGGCCCGGATAGCAATACGCGCGAAGCAGATTTGCGGTTGGACATCAAGGAGGATGCGTTTGAAGTTCTTGTTCCTGGCCAACCTGAGGAAAGCGAAATTCTCAGACGCATTTTATCGGCTGACCCCGATGAAGTGATGCCGCCACCTGAATCAAATCTCTCGGTCTCGGCGGAAGAGAAACAGTTGATTTCCGATTGGATCTCCGAAGGTGCCACTTGGAAGAAGCACTGGGCATTTGAGCAACGCAGTCGCCCTGCTCTTCCTGCCGTCAAGTCCACGGGACGCGTCAGTAATCCGCTTGACCACTTCTTGTTGTCAAAACTTGAATCCAAATGGCTGACTTTCTCGGAACTCGCGTCCCGAGAAAAACTAATACGTCGCGTCACGTTTGACTTGACGGGGTTGCCCCCGACGCTAAGTGAAATTGATGAGTTTTTGGGGGATGATTCGCAGGATGCCTATGGTCGGGTAGTTGATCGGTTGCTTCGTTCGGACGACTACGGGCAGCGAATGGCGTCAGACTGGATGGATGTTGCCCGGTACAGTGATACCTATGGATATCAAGTTGACCGTGATCGTTATGTCTGGCCGTGGCGCGACTGGGTGATTCGATCTTTCAATAAAAATATGCCGTACGACCAGTTTGTTATCGAGCAGTTAGCAGGGGACTTGCTTCCGGAACCAACAGACGAACAAGTTCTGGCAACGACGTTTAACCGTCTGCACCCGCAGAAAGTTGAAGGTGGCAGCGTAGAGGAAGAGTTTCGTGTCGAGTATGTCGTCGACAGAACGCAGACATTTGCGACTGCATTTCTGGGACTCACTCTTGAATGCGCACGATGTCACGATCATAAGTATGATCCATTTTCGCAGAGAGAATACTATCAGTTGTTCTCGTACTTCAACAACATCGATGAGTCAGGCCTTTATTCGTACTTTACAAACTCGGTTCCTACACCGACCCTTGCGATTCTCAGTGACGAGCAAAAGAGCCAGTTGGCTGTGTTGCAAAAAAATCTTGCCAACGTGAAAGAACCGGACGCTACCAGAATAAAGGAACTGCCGGACGGTGCATTGCTGAATCAGGCATTGCAGGTCAAAGGTCGTGATCCGATTGAAGTAGTCGACTTCAAGAGTGTTGGGGGACGCAATGCCGGAACAACGGATCGACGTGGTGAGCCGGCCGTGAGGTTGACTGGTGATGACGCGATCACATTGAAAACTGGCAACTTCAAACGTCATGCACCGTTTTCAGTTCAACTGTCCTTGAACACTCCGGATCAAAAAGAACGCGCTGTTGTGTTCCACCGCTCGAGGGCATGGACCGATGCTGGCAGCCGTGGTTATGAGTTATTGATCGAGGATGGCAAGTTAAGCGCATCGTTGATTCATTTTTGGCCGGGGAATGCGATCAGTGTGAAAACGAAGCAGACGCTTCCAGTCAAACAGTGGATTGATGTAGCAGTTACTTATGACGGTAGTGTCTCTGCGGAAGGTATTTCCATTTTCATTGACGGAAAACTTGCAGATGTTGAGATCGTGAAAAACAAGTTGACGAAGAATATCACGGGCGGGGGTGGTAATACGATTGCCATCGGAGCGAGGTTTCGTGATCGCGGCTTCAAGAATGGAGAAGTGTCGTCGTTTGAAGTATTCGATCGCCAGATTTCGGCGTTGGAAATCGCCTTATCCCATGATGAAAAGAAAATCTCCGACAAGTTGCACCATCTGCAGGATTCAGCAGAGTTGCCTGACGCAGTGCGCGAGATGCTGATTCAGCACTTGCTATTGAATGCGTCCGACGAATACGCTGAATATCGAAAGCAGTTGTCGATGGCGAGAGCTGAACTTTGCAGCAATCTCGACCGCGCGACCGAAATCATGGTGATGCGGGAATTGCCGCGTCCCAAGGACTCCTTTGTTTTGCAGCGTGGTGAGTACAACCGCCGAGCAGAACCGGTGAAAGCTGCCACTCCCGGCGTGCTGCCGCCGATGAAGGGGTCGTTAGCAAATAATCGGCTTGGACTTGCAAAATGGCTGACGGATCCGGACCACCCTCTGACGGCTCGTGTTGCAGTCAATCATTATTGGCAACTGATTTTTGGTGAGGGACTGGTGCGAACTCCCGAAGATTTTGGCAGGCAAGGTGCGTTGCCAACGCACCCACAGTTGCTGGATTGGTTGGCGAACGACTTTGTGACGCATGGTTGGGATGTCAAACGGCTCGTAAAGCAGATGGTGATGTCGACGGCCTATCGACAATCGAGTGCTGTTACAGAAGAGATGCTGAAGGTTGATCCGGAAAATGAGTTTCTGGCTCGCGCACCGTCCTATCGGTGGCCGGCGGAGATGTTGCGTGATAATGTTTTGGCAGCGAGCGGGCTCTTGGTGGGGAAAATAGGTGGGCCACCAGTCAAACCCTACGAATTGGCGGCCTCTTTCAAACCGTCAACACCCGACAGGGGTGACGGCCTTTACCGGCGGTCCCTGTTTACCTATTGGAAGCGTACAGGTCCGGCACCTGTAATGATGGCACTTGATGCTGCCAAGCGTGATGTCTGTCGTGTGAAACGTGAACGAACCTCTTCGCCGCTTCAAGCCCTGGCGATGTTGAATGGACCGCAGTTTGTTGAAGCAGGTCGAGCCTTGAGCCAGAGACTTCTGGATCAGCATGGAAATGATGCTGATGCAATCGCCAACGACATGTTCCGGATTCTGACCAGTCGCCAACCGAGCAAACAGGAGAGCAAAGTCATTCAGACTCTGTATGCTACGCAGCGTGATTATTTCCTCGGCAATTCCCGAGCCGCTCAGGAGTATCTTTCCAACGGTCAATATGGTGATTATGGCACAGCCCCGGTTGCACTGAGTTTGCCAGCGAATGACCATGATTTTCGTCTGGGGTTTGCACCCAACGGGCAAGAGAAATTCGCAGGTGAATTCGGCCGTGCAAATATCTTCGCGCAGGCTCTGAATGAGTCCGGGGTGAAAGCTCTGGCGGCATTATCGCGTGAACAGGAGGCTGCCGGTGATTGGAAGCCTGTGGTTTCCAGATCGCTTCCGTTTTCTGGTGGACCTGAGGTATTTGATAACACCGCAAAACTTGAATTTACCGATGGCCTGACGCTGGAATGTTGGGTCAAACCAGATGCTGCTGGAAGAGGACGTTTGTGGGACAAGATCACTCCAGGGCAAGGAGATGGTCTGTTGTTGGATTTGTATGGTGGGTTACGGTTCATTTGCGGCGGTACCGTTGTGATGGCTGATCGTGCACCAGTCGCTGACCAATGGACACATGTTGCCTGCACGGTGGACTTTCAATCCGGCCAAGTGCAATTTTTTCTGAATGGAGAATCTGCAGGAGGTCTGGTGCGGAATCCAAAGCTCGTCACAGATACCTCTTTGGCTTCGATTGCAGCCTGGGCGAGCGTTGCCAATACGCTGATCAATCATGACGAATGTGTTACCAAAAGATAGGAAAGAGATGACTTTGAAATGCACAGGCTTTGACCCTGCATGGGGCATGCCGCGACGTCGCTTCCTGAATAGCTTCGGGATGGGAATGGGTGCTCTCGGGCTGTCCAGCTTGCTTTCTGGCGAGACGCCGACAGCGGAAGCTGCCAGCGTGTCTGGTGGTGCCTTGTCCGGCACACATCATGTGGCCAAGGCGAAACGGGTGATCTTTCTATTTCAAAGTGGCGGCCCGTCACAAATTGATCTGCTTGATCACAAACCCCATCTCAATAAGGTTCATGGGCAGCAACTGCCGGATTCGGTGCGGCAGGGACAACGGTTAACTGGAATGAGTGGGAACCAGTCGAGTCTGCCCTTGGTGGGTTCACCTTTCAAATTTGCGCAGCATGGTGAATCGGGGCAGTGGCTGAGTGAGTTATTGCCACACACGGCGGGAATTGCAGATGACATGTGCATTGTGAACTCAATGTACACCGAAGCGATTAACCATGGACCGGGCGTGACATTCGTTCAAACTGGATCGCAGTTTCCAGGGCGGCCCAGCATTGGTGCATGGCTAAGTTACGGCCTTGGGACCGCGAATCAGGATCTGCCTTCCTTCGTAGTCATGGTGACAAAGAACAAAGGTGGTCAGCCGCTGGTGTCGAGACTCTGGGGCAGTGGCTTTTTGCCAGCACGGCATCAGGGCGTCAGGTTTCGTTCCGGCAAGGATCCTGTTCTGTATTTGAATAATCCTAAAGGAATCGATGCTGCCAGTCGCGAGCGAATGCTTGATGCATTGGCTCAGTTGCACCATCTGCAATTGGGTCAGCAGGCTGACCCCCAGCTTGAAACCCGGATCGCGCAATACGAACTGGCATTCAAAATGCAGTCATCTGTTCCGGAAGTAGTGGGTGTTGCAGATGAGTCGAAGGAAACGTTGGAACTGTATGGGCCCGGTGTCGAACAGCCCGGTTCTTATGCGGCCAACTGTCTTCTCGCTCGCCGGCTTGCCGAACGCGGTGTGCGGTTTATTCAGCTTTATCATCCTGGTTGGGACCAGCACGGCGGTCTACCCGGAGGTCTTCGCAATCAATGTCGCGAAACGGATCAAGCATCAGCAGCACTCGTGAAAGATCTGAAGCAACGGGGGATGTTGGAGGATACTTTGGTTGTGTGGGCAGGAGAGTTTGGTCGCACGAATTATTGTCAGGGTCAACTCAACGGCAATCAGTTCGGGCGGGATCACCATCCACGCTGTTATTCCATGTGGATGGCAGGTGGAGGTGTAAAGCCCGGAACGACCTACGGAAAAACAGACGAATACGGATATAACATTGCTGAAGATCGTGTTCATGTTCATGATCTTCAGGCAACGATGATGCATCTCCTGGGAATTGACCACGAGCGTTTGACCTACCGGCATCAGGGTCGACGCTATCGTTTGACTGATGTTCATGGTGAGGTCATCAGACAAATTCTAGTGTGAGTAGCTTTATGCGTGTTCCGCAGTCGTGTTAAGTTGTGGTCGTGTTA
>DOPG01000371.1:35183-42456 GCA_003513555.1 Rhodopirellula sp.
TTGTGGTACGTGGCGTTGTTCGTCACCGTGAGGCAAAGCTCACGCACTCATGCTGAAGTGTTTACCGCATTTGTATAAAAACGTGTTGTGGTTGATTTGTGAAATTCATGTGGTAGACAGCTATTGACTGAGGTTGGGCGAAATGAAGACATACTTTTGGATTGCACTGTTCTCAACAATCACGATGCTTTTATCCGGGACATCGGTGCTGCTTAATAATGATTTTCTCAGCGTAGTGGTCTTTGGACTTTTCTCTTTCGCGGCTGCACTCAATTGGTTTCACTATTTTTCCAAATCAACAAGAGATGCGGAGAAAGAAAAGCGTCGAAAACAATATGAAAATCTGAAAGAGGAATTCGAGGGGTGAATCATGAAATTGTCGATTCATGTTACCTGTCGACTACGGCAAGACGTTGACGCTCCGGTAGCGTCACTTACAGCTAAAAGATGTTCTCTACCCGAGGTTGGGATGATACGAGTTTTCCTTGCTATCGCATGCATGCCGATGATTGCACTTCGAATATTCCTGGTCCGATTCTGTTTGCAGTTACTGACTGCTGATCACAGATGTGTTGCTTTTTTTAACCACGGCTCAGCATGCACAGCTCTTTCATTGAGCTTGTGTTTTTTTGTGGCAGATACTCTTTCCACTGCGGCAAACGATTTCCAGGATCGGCAGGCTGACCGTGATTCATTGCCCACCGTGCCAGAGGGTTTTGAGGTCACGGTTTTTGCACAGGAACCAATTGTTCGTCAGCCATGTTCGATGGCATTTGATGCGCGGGGGCGTCTGTTTGTCGGGATGGGACCGCAATACCGCAAGCCAACTCCACAAACTCCGGGAGACAGTGTTGTCATTTTGTCAGACACAACGGGCGATGGCAGGGCGGACACAAAAAAGGTATTTGCAACTGGCTTCAATGCAGTGCAGGCTCTGGCATGGCACGGAAATGAGTTGTGGGTTGCCAACGCTCCCGATTTGACGGTTGTCCGCGATCTGGATGGTGACGATGAGGCAGACGAGTATGTCCGGCTGTACACAGACCTTGGTAACCTTGAGCATGGTTTGCATGGTTTGAATTGGGCTCCCGATGGCAAGCTCTACATGAGCAAGGGCAACTCGAAGGGTTTGACCCTTCCGGATCGCCTGGCGCCGAAACCGTTTCGTGAGCTTTGGGGCGTTGCGAGTCCAGACGACGCCCCAGACATGCCCGAGCCCAAGGTTTTCAGCAAAGAAAACTATCAACGCAGTTTTCATGACCCAAACGATGACTGGGGATTGGACGGCGGCGTGTTGCGTTGTGACGCGGACGGTACCAATCTTGAGATTGTGGCACGTGGTTTCCGCAACCCGTGGGATATCACCATGGATAGCCAATTCAATTGGTTGGGAACTGATAATGACCAGACTGGTGGTGATCGAATCATCATGCCTTTTTATGGTGCTCACTTCGGATGGAATCACCCCTGGAGTGCGCATTGGTCGCCTGAACCACACGCACCATCCGCGCCGGTCAGCGGACCTCTTTTTGAAGGTTCAGGGACTGGAATTGTCTTCGGTGATGGGCTGGATTTTCCTGCCCGATACCGAAAAGCATTTTTCATCAATGATTGGTTGAACAAGACAACGTATGTTTGGCGTCCGAAATGGGAGGGAGCTCTGATGCGACCTGCTTCGGGTGCATGGGAACCGTTCATCGTGGGCGGTGATTCTCTTTTTCGTCCTACGGACATTGAAGCAGGTCCAGATGGTGCCTTGTGGGTACTTGGGTGGAGCCGTGGTTACGGTGCTGAATGGAAAAACGGCAAGCTGACAAACGAAGGGCGTGTTTATCGTGTGGCCCGGAAAAATGCGTCTGAGGTTGAGGTAGCAGGTCCGGGGGTGGCATTGAGCAATAGAAACGTGCAGCAGTTGGTGCAACAATTTGCGTCACCACTGCCGGTTCATCGGATTGATGCACAAGATGAGTTGGTGCAACGTGGAAATGGAATCGTACAGGAATTGCTTGAGATTTTGGAATCAAAGTCAATTGCTGAAACAAAGCAAGCAGAGATGCTGCAGACTTGGACGCTGTGGACGTTGGGACGAATCGCCATCAATCAAGCAAGTCAGGATCAAGTAAATCTTGATCAAGTGTTTGAGAAGATTCTGGCACGAGATAATTCGGATCATGAGCGATTGGTTTTCAATCAGAGATTGCAGGCAATCCGGATTTTGGCGTTCCGATCCCGCGAAGCAAAGGTCTCACGCTCACTTCCGGTTTGCGTGATTGAGGCTTTGAAGGATCCTGATTCGCGTATACGCTTTGAAGCGGTGCAGGCCCTGATTCAAACAAAGCAGAATCAGCATGTTCCGAAATTGTTGGACCTGCTGTCGCAGGAACAGGATCCTGCGATCTACTACATCGGGTGGAGGACGCTGCAGACGCTGTGCTCGGTTGAAGAGTTGCGAAGATATCAGACCGACAAACGCGACGCTGTTCGTCGTGGGGCGTTGTTAGCTTTGCTTGAAACTCATGAACTTACTGAATCCGATATGCGTGTCGCATTGAAGGACAGCAATGAAGACAATCGGGAAATTGCCTCTGCATGGCTTGCCAAGGTGGCTAGCGGCGGAGAAAAATTGATCGTCAAGGGGCGACCGCTTGACGGAAATGCTGATTTGCGGATGCCTGACAGCAGGCAGTCTGCTTCTGAACGCGCAACTTCTCCAGTTGCGGTGATTTCCAATATTCGTTCCAAGAGCAAAAAGAATTATCGTCTGCAGCCCAGCGGTTTGGTTCATGGTGCGCTGGTGTATAGCGATCGCCGGTATCGCGTGCGCGAGTTGCCGGATGACTTGCTGGGGTCTGACTTCATTCAAACGGCCAATGATGATGATACATCAAGCGGAGATGAGTGGCTCAGCTTTGATTCCCCTGTGCCACTGAGGGTGATGGTCGCTGTTGATAAACGCCTGCCTGATCCGCCGGCTTGGATCAGGGAAACCTACTCGAAAACTGATCAACATCTTGTCACAGATGATTGCACCATGCGGATTTACTCTCGTGAATATCCTGCGGGTCACATTATTCTGGGCGGTAATACAGATGCCAAACGTAAATCACCTTGTGCAAACTACGTGGTGTTGCTCCAGCCTCAGTTGTTGAAAGAGCGCAAAGAAACGGGGTCACGCTCGAAGTTGGTCGAATCGACATTGGGGCTACTGGAAAAAGGAGATGCTTGGCGAGGTGAAATACTTTTCAAGCATACGAGCGGAGCAGGTTGTATCAAGTGCCATCGTTTGAATGAAGGAAATGGTGGATTTGCACCCAACCTGGGCAGAGTGGGTAGTCGAGCGTCAGCCCGACACTTGGCGGAATCAATGATTGAACCGGATGCCGTGATTACGGAGGGCTTTCAGCAGTTGAGTGTGCTTACAGATGATGGCCGAGTTCACGTGGGTGTGTTGATCGAAGAAAGTGGTCTTAGTTTGACGCTGGGACTGGTTGATGGAAATCAGCTGGTATTGCCCAAGTCGGCGATCGAGCAGCGAAAGAGTCGTCCTGTATCAGCGATGCCTTCAATGGCACCAATCTTGAGTTTGCAACAGCTTGCAGATCTGACTGCCTACCTGATAACTCTGCGGGAGGAACAAACAAGCGAACGTCGAGCGTCGCGTAAGAATAAAAAACTGCGTGAAAAGCGGCAGGCTGCTCAAAACCCTCCGGAGGCTGCGGTAATGAAAAGCCCGCAGTTGCAAAAAGGTCATGCTGACGGATTCACTTTCATTCAGCAGCAGGACCGCTTGCAGATTTTCAATGGTGGTAATTCTCTGGCGGAGTACGTGTTTCGTGATGCTACGGTTTTAAGGCCATATTTTGCGAATCTTAAAACACTGAGCGGCTTGCAAGTGACACGTAATTTTCCACCGATACCGGGCAAGGATGCGATGGACCATGCCACGATGCACCCTGGTTTGTGGTTGGCTTTTGGAGATGTCAACGGTGCTGACTTCTGGCGTAACCGCGGGACGATTAAGCATCGACGGTTCATGATGCAACCAGAAGTCAAGGAAGGTCGACTGAAGTTCTCAACCGAGTCTGAACTCCTGTCGCCTGACAATGATCTCATCTGCACTGTGCTCAATCGTTTTGTGGTGCAGGCAAAAGGAACGGAATGGTCATTGATTTGGGATGCAACCTTTGAGTCGGCGAAAGGAGAAATCCATTTTGGTGATCAGGAAGAAATGGGATTTGGAGCACGTGTTGCGACGCCGTTAACGGAAAAAAATGGGGGCGTCATTCTGAGTTCGGCCGGGGAACGTACCGCGCGGGCAACGTGGGGACAGCCTGCAGCGTGGTGTGACTATTCGGGGCTGATCGGCGACACCCATGTAGGAATCACGCTGATGACTTCGCCGGATAACTTCCGGAACAGTTGGTGGCACAATCGGAACTATGGGGTCTTCGTTGCGAATCCGTTTGGGCGCGCTGCCATGAAGCAGGGGAAGAAAAGTACTGTTTCTGTGGACAAGGGGAAGTCATTTCGGATTGTATTCGGCGCAAGCATTCACGAGACCAAGAACAACGTGCTCGAACAGAACTATCAGCGTTTTGTGGACGAGCTGGGGCAAGAGTAAGGGGGACTGTTTCACCGCAGTAGTCGGAGCAAAATGATCCTCCGGGTCGCGTGCCTCATGTGATGGAAAGAAATTTTACAGCAGCACACCACTTGGCAGGCTGGTTTTCCCTGTTGGTCAAAGTCAGAGGTCACGAATTGCCCTGCTGAATGTCTTTCTGGTCAGTGTTACGATTTGCTGCGGTGCTTGATGCTCCCTGTGAATCGGATTGACAAACCCAGGAGCCAAGCATGCGCAGCCCTAACGTTGCTGCGGCAATCAGAAGCGTTGCTGGAACGATATAGATGAGCGACTGAGTACACGTCCAGATCAGGAATCCTATCCAGCCAACCGTCAAGAGGATCCCGAAAGGCCCAATGACTCCCATGACGAGCATGCGTTTAAAGAATGTAACTTGAAATGTCTTTGGCACTAAAAAGAGGCCTGCTGACAGCCACGGTACCGCGAGCACAATAGCAGTGACTACCACGGTCGCCTGCATGGAACGCGACATGTTGCCAAGCGGATCGATCCATCTGGTCAACGAAAAAACAATGCTGATTGGAAGAGAAATAGCCAGCAAATCCGTAATCGCTATCTTTGCGGGAAAGACCGAGTCAGATTCGTGGGTCGGAAGGAACGGCCGAAAGATGAGCCAGCCAATCACGCCCGATATCGCCAAGTACGGTAATGCAAAAATCTCCAACATATCAATTCAATTGCACGTGCTTCCGCCATGCCGTTCAACTCGAAATCACCTCAGAGGTCGTTAATTTCATTTGGTATTCAGATAGTTTTTTGAACCGCCAGTTTGCGGTCGTGTCTTATTTTGTAGGACGAAGGGAACCTAAGATGGCTCGAAACGTCATCTAGGTCAGACACAATACCGAGCATTGCTACTAATTTCTTTCCGAGGTGCAGGTGCATTCGTTCGGTGGTCAACCAATTCGGCGACGTCACCGAGCAAGGACGGACGCCTGATTTCAGACGATGTACGAGCGGTAAGTTCGGAGATGCCATGTTTTTCCAAGCTTTAAAGCATATTCATGCGCACAGGAACAAATAGGTAGCAAACATCTGCTCAAAGTAAATTGCAAAGATCCAGCGAAACTCGCAGTAGAACTTGACGCCAGTCCAAATAAGGTTGGGAAGAGAATCACTGTCGCCGCTAATGATGCATAGCACGATTCCGGTGGGGAAAAAATTAGCATCGCGACTACTTCGAAGAGAGTGAAGTTTTTCAGGTGCTGATGCAGAGCCAAACAGGCAGGAGACCGTGATGTCTTTCACCGCGTGGTGGTTGGACGCAGTACGACTGGCACAGTTAGGGGATTCAGCACATTTGAATCGGAGCTGCCCCCACGGATGATACCAGTGATTGAGTTAGTGAAATCATCAAGCTTTCTCCAGCGGCACAAGGCTGTTGTAACGTAGCGGACCCTGAAAAGTGTCGCCCGCTTGAACTGACTGAATTGGGCTTCATGGTTTGCGTCACTCGCTCGCACGCAAACGGGAAACAGCTCGCCGCAAATCAATGCAACGAGCTGTTTGGATTTTCAAGTCGGGCTGAGAGGATTCGAACCTCCGACCTTTTGACCCCCAGTCAAACGCGCTAACCAGGCTGCGCTACAGCCCGCCAGAGAAGACGCCTCAACGGCCTCTCCGTCAGATTCAAAATGCTAACCAACCATTGCCATTTTTGCTAGACGACGTTTTTCTGTTCCGAAGGTAAAATCTGAGCCCCATGGGGGAAACTTGCTGAATCGTTTTGTTCATGTGTGCTGTGACGCCGACACTGCACCATGGTTATTCGCGGTTTATCGGGTGTAATAGGCTTTGCAACCCACTTGCCATGGAGATCGCCGGCACATACTGGTCCTTGACCTGATCGCTCCTGAAGACAAGATTCTGGTGGCGTGAATCGTAACGGATCTGCGCTTCCAAATTTTCATTCACAGACTAATCGGGGAAAACAATGCTCTTTGCGGATCGTCTCGCCTTGGCCGTGCGGAAGTCCGGCTCGATCACCTGCGTTGGTCTTGATCCACGAAAAGCCCAGTTGCCAGCACCGCTTCGTGACTCGGTTGTCAATGATTCTGCAGACGAGTGGGCTGCGGCTTACACCCAATTTTGTACTGAGATCATTGATGTAGTAGCAGGAAAAGTTGCTTGTGTGAAACCACAGGCTGCTTTTTTTGAACAGCTTGGCCCCGCCGGTATGGTCGCACTTGGGCAAGTCATTCAATACGCGAAAAAGGCTGGCCTGCTCGTCATCACTGACGGGAAACGTAATGATATCGGCAGCACCGCAACGGCCTATGCGGATGGTTACCTCGGTGAAGCCAGCCCATGGGGCAGCGATAGCTTGACTGTCAGCCCCTATCTGGGCGAAGACAGTCTCGAGCCATTTGTTGAAATGTGTGACAAGCGTGCAGCAGGCATCTTTGTACTCGTCAAAACTTCGAATCCAGGCGGTGGCTTGTTGCAGGATCGTGTGACGGATGGGCAATCTGTCTTTCAACGTGTCGCTCAACTGGTCACGGAGTTCAATTCCAGCCGACTTGGTGAATCAGGCTATGGACCTGTTGGAACCGTGGTCGGTGCAACCTACCCCGAGCAACTTGCGCAGCTGCGACAGGCAATGCCTGGCAGTTGGATTCTTGTGCCCGGTTT
>DOPG01000477.1 GCA_003513555.1 Rhodopirellula sp.
TGTCAGCCATGGCACTCTGGGCATCGGCGTCTCGAACATAGCGGGCAAGCGTCATCGCAGGGCTGACACCATAGCGTGCGCCGGGCGATGCACAGGTCCAAATATGCCTGAGTGCAAGAGCCGCATCAGGATCTCGTTTATCGAGATAAGCCAAACCGTAGGCACAGGCCTCCAGAGTCAAGTCGGCGTGGTCACACAATCTCGCGGTTGCTGTTGGTTTCCCCCACTTGTCGTAGGTGTAGGTCTTGCCGATGTCGTGCAACAATCCCGCAACGAAACCAAGTTCCTGAAGTTCCCGAGGCATTCCGGGTTCATTAGTCTCCGTCATGACCAGCACGTTCTTCGCCACGTCCAGAGAATGAGCCAACAGCCCGCCGGGCTCGTTATGATGATAATTTCTGCTCGCAGGAGCGTTCAGAAAAACTTCCAGCCTGTCACGGCGCTCCAATACTCGCTTAATAAACATCTGTAATGAAGCTGACCGCAAAGACCGAACCGCAGCAACTAACTGATCCAGTGCCTCCGGCTTTGGGCAGAACGTCCGTGGCAACGTTTGCAGTGCTGGTAGGCTGGCAACGTCTGCCTGCAACGGGCGGCGGATATCGGTCAGCAGAATCTCACTTTCCTCCCCACCGACACACACCTGACCTTTGACCACGACTAGATCCATGTGACCTAGATGCTCTGGGATCAACAGAGAACCAATCACAGCCAGTACCACGATGTCGCTGGCACAACTGCTCAAGCGAAGTTTCAGATACGGAATACCATCATCATCAAAACAGGCTACGCGGCCAGTCAGGCGGTAGGTGCCGTTGAAGGTCTTTTTCACTAACGGGCGCAGATCATTCAGTTTCATTTCCCAGCTCCTGGTCGTTGTCGATCACCCGGCTCTGAATCAGGCGCTCAAAGGCGCTGCCATCCATACGAGTCAGGTTCGGGATATATCGGGAGTACACTTTGAACAGCATCTCTGTAGATGAGTGGCCCAGCGTACGAGCCACCCATTCTGGGTTTTCACCTGATGCCAAAAGCAATGTCGCGGCCGTGTGGCGGGTTTGATAAGGCCGTCGCTTTTTTAGCTTTAGGTGCTCCAATAAGGGATACCAAACTCGCTTGGTGACGTTGTTGTGGTCCAGCGGCTCACCGAGGCGATTGCAAAACACAAACTTGCTGAGCTTTCCGGTTGCCTCGTATTGCTCTTTAAGTGCGTCGTGCACTGGGCCAAACATGGGGATCTCGCGCTGAGAGCCGTCTGTTTTTGTGTATTCCGTCTTGCCGTGAATCAAGGTTTCACGCACCAAAATCTCACGGCGTTCGAAGTCCACATGCTCCCACTTCAGGCCATCCACTTCTCCGGTGCGCATGCCGGTGTAAAAGCGCACCAAGTAGTAATTGCGATAGTCTTCGCGCACCCGTTTGAGGATGGTCTCAACTTCCGCCATAGAAAACGGCTCGATATGAACCTTCTGCTGTTTCAGCGGTTTGATATTGAGATAAGGATTCGTGAAATCATACCGTTCGGCCGCTTCAGTCAATATCATCCGAAGAATTGTCATGTGGCTATTGATGGTCTTGGGTGCCATCAATCCACTGGGCCCCCTACCCTTCCGCCGAGCCATTTTGTTACGGGCTGCCAGAATATCCGCCTTGGTGATCTCTCCTACTCGCTTGCTCTTGAACGCTGGCTTGAGCGAGCTTTCGAGAATAGAGGTCACATTGCGGACGTGGGAGTTGCGCCATTGGATTTTAGATTCCAGAAACCATTGGTCGGCGAAGTCTGGGAATCGTGGAGTAGTAGACTCCGATTGCTCAAAAGCAAGGTCGCTCTTATTGAAAAGAACTCCTGCATCTTCAAGCTTTTTGAGGTTCTTGCTCCCAGGAAAGAACTCTACATAATCAAAATCCCCGACTAACATCTTGGCTTCCATTCGCTGGATCAAAGTATCGAGTTGTTTACGATTTCGGGCAGTGTCGCTTAGCAGGGTTTGCTCTCTGCAGCGTATTCCTTGGTACCGAAAATCAATAAAGAGCTTCTTTGTATCGGCTCGTGCACGGACCTTAGCCATGACAAACACCTCCGCTTGCCATCGGGATGGCCAGATTGTTCTGAGCCATGCTGAGCATGTCTTCCTCAATAATCTCCCAGATGTAGAGAATTTTTCGGCCACCAAATGGACGGATATAATGTTTGCCTTCCAACAGGACGCTGTCTTTCAGACACTGACGGATAGTGCGGGGGTCATACTTGATACGTTCTGAAAGCTCTTCAGTTGTCAGGTATGTGTTGTTCATGAGAACATCTCCTTTTGCAAACCAATGATCAGTTGATATCTTTTGTTATCAATTGATCATCAATATACGCCCTATTACGATAATTGCAAGTGGCGTTTGATACTTATTTTTATCAAAAGAGCAAAAAGATGATCCGTTTCCATTTAAAGGAATTGATAGCACATAAGGAATTTGCCGAGAAACGACGAATCACTATCGGTGAAATCGCCAAGGACACTGGCATCAACAGGATGACACTGTCGAAAATCATCAATCATCCCGGCCACAGCACAGTAACGGACAACATTGATAAGCTATGCACTTATTTCGACTGTTCTGTTGAGCAATTGATCACGCACATCAAGGAAATCTCAGGCGAGTCTGAAGAACCTGAAGACGTGAAGTGACTCTTTTTTCTAGGCATGAGAGCAGGAGTTAATGTTCCGTGCCCCAGAAGACTGAAGGTCAAAAGCGAAAATGAGCCAAAACATCCAAATCGGAAATTGGCACGCATAGGGCACGGTGAGGGCACGGAGGAAAATTCAGATTCTGAAAGCAAAAAAGGCAAACCAGTAAGTTACTGATCTGCCTTTCTTTTATATGGTAGCGGGGGCAGGATTCGAACCTACGACCTTCGGGTTATGAGCCCGACGAGCTGCC
>DOPG01000409.1:0-5265 GCA_003513555.1 Rhodopirellula sp.
GTAGACAGCGCGGTGGATCGGTGAAGTTCCCAAGCTGTCGGCGGTGATGGAAAGAAATGCTCCCATACCAAGCAGTCCACCTCGTCGTCCGTCAGTGAACGTGTATTTGCGAAACCGTGAATCTTTCGGAACATCGTTGACGTCATACACGGCAGCCAAGTCTGCATTGATAAAACTGTAATCCGCAGAGATGAAGTCAGGGATAGGGCCGTTATTTACTGCCAAATCATGGAAGAAATGAAGTGCCTCGTTGACCATGTCCTCGCTGACACGCTTGCGGTGGTACTGAGGGAACTGTTCCGGATCAGGCGCCATGAAGTTGATGTTGCCAAGTTTGAGCCATGCATATGGAAACGCTCGCATGAACGGATCGCATTGAGCATTGTCAACGCGTCGTTGTAGTTCTGCACGAATGTCAACAAACGAATCCAGCTTTCCTGTTTGCGACGCCTTTCGAAGACGCGTGTCAGGAATGGTGCTTTGTAAGAAGTAACTGAATTTCGTAGCGAATCGCTGCTGTGGATTCATTTCATCAGTATTCAGGATCAGAAAGGCTGGTGAGGCGAGGATTGCCACGATGCCTTCTTTCAGAGCTTCTCTATCACCAAGTTCTTCGGCCTTGGTCTGAACCAATTGAAGGATCTGGGAAAGTTCTGCATCTTGGACTTTACGCCGCCAAGCGCGTTCGGCAATCGGTTTAAGAATTGCAAGTGCATTTTGAACGTCAGCGTTCTCGCCAATCAACGCCGCTTGCCTTTGAGGAGGCCAAGTTTTCTGCAGGGGGCCTTCCACTTCTGCACTCAATACACGCGGCCGCGGACCGTGCCAGTGTTGAACCCAATTCTGCCATGCTGCAGGTGACCGTGTGCGGCCTGATTTTGGTGGACTGATCGAGCTCGCCACTCGGTCATACAGCTTGGGGTCGTGTTCCTTGATGTGCTCGCCGGCAATTGCATTTTGAAATTTGAAGTTTCCATTGCCACGTTGAGTTAGTCCGTCGGTGGGGTAACTTAGGCGTAGTCGGGATCCCGCAGCAAGCCATTCCGTCAGTTTGATTTCAAGGACTTCATCGTCAGGAAGATTAAAGGTCCGTGTGCGATTGCCAAGCTGCACCTCGATTTGAATCGGGTCGCCGTCGTAAATTCCGGTCTTCTTCCAGTCATACAGTCCCCGGTCCTTTGCTGTGCAGCGAATCGTCAGGTTGTACCAACCGGTGTGTGGTACGGTCTTGAATGGGGCAAAATACGCAAGCTGTTTAGGGTCGAGAAAGTCAAAATAATCTGCTTCCCCTCGCCGTTCTCGACGTTTCGTGTTTTGGCTGGTATGGGCCGCGAAAATCTGAGTGGGGGCAATCTTATAATGACGGGACAAACTTTGGGGTTCGGAGATGATGGTTGCATCGATGATGCGACGCAAAGCAGTGATGTACTGCTCAAGGTGGAAATTGCTGAACCCGAGTGTGTCGCCGTGTGTGTCGAACCCTTTGTGCAGTGCATCGCCGATCAGATTGTCAACGGGTTGATGAGTTCCAACGTCTTCGATGAGAAGTACGTCACGTACGCTGTTTGCGAACTCTCGATTGTTCAGGCGTCTCGGTTTGACGCGCAGCGAATCGGCAGACCGTTGCGTGAAAAAATTTACTTTGCCAGATAGATAGTTTAAAAGTCGCTGCCGCTTGCCAGTCGTAAGCCGGTCGCTTTTGGCTGGTGGCATTTCGCCCGCTTGTACGCGGTCGATACTGGTGATCCATGCGTCGAGACTTTTCTTGCTGGGGGTCTTGCCCAAATCTTCCAGTTTGAAGTTGCCTTGCGGTTCGGGGCCATGGTGGCACTCTCCACAGTATTGCTGGAGCAGAGCTTTATCAGCGAACAACGTAGACATCGGGCTCGCGATGACTGCAAACAGCAAGAGTCCAATGAAGAAACACCGATTTATGGAGTTATGGTGGGAGCGGGGCATGGTTCACACTGACTTGATCATGGACCAGAAGGTTGATTTGATGAAAAGGGGTGAGGCGTGCCGGATGCAAGGGGCACAGCCGCACTGCGTTTCTAGATATGATTGAGTTCGAAAACGCCAGTGCTTGTATTGAACGAATCTCGTTCAATTCCAAATCGTTGCATCAGCGTAACGTACAGGTTGCACAGTGGCATATTATTACCGCTGTTGTCACGGGCATCGACGTGTCCGCGGTGCTCGAAGCCCCCCCCTGCTACCAGAATGGGGAGGTTTCGATTTGAGTGCGTGCCCCCGTAACCCATGCCGCTACCAAAAAGCACGATCGTGTGGTCAAGCAGGCTGCCCTCTGTGTTGGGTTCTTGAATGGAGTCCAGCTTTTTCAAGCAATTCGACAATCTGGCGATCTGAAAAGATTCAATGGCGACCAGCTCTTTCACCAGATCTTCACCTCGCCCGTTGTGGGTGCAACCGTGATAACTGCGGTTCACGCCGTCAATGTCGGTGTAATTGAGTTCTGCCGGAAACTCAATCGTCGCAACACGTGTTAGATCAGTTTCAAATGCGTACCCAATCATGTCGAAGATTGCGTCGTATCGGTTGGCAATCGTTGCCTCGGTTCTTACGTGATCAGAAAGGTCGTATGAAGGTTTGTCTCGGTCCAGCCAAGTCGCGCGGTCAGAGAGTGATCGCTCCAGTTCCCGTATTGATGTTTGAAACTGATCCATGCGTCTTTGGTCAAATCGGCTGGCACTCTGCAAAGCATCCGAAAACTGACTTGATACGGTATCCAAAATACTCTTGTTCTGATTCAGCATCCGCCGCCGTTCCGCACGTTCGGCAACAGTCAGGTTAAGAAACAGGTGATCGAACAAGGCCTGGGGGTCGGTGATTGGAAGCTTTTCGACTCCATTGGCCGTCCAGCTCATGCGAATTCCAGCATTCAGAGCAGCCCCCACGGAGGGATACCGAACCTTACTGCCCACATGTCTGGCGAATAACTGGTCCAGTGACATGTTTTTTTCAGGAAATGCCCGGGCCGTGGTTGGAAGTACACCACTGAGGAACGAAATCTCGCGACCATGTCCGCTGATCATGTTGTGGTCAGTGTGTGAGACAATGGTCATTCGGTCTTTCAACCATGCCAGGGGTCTTAGCGTTGTTGAATCCGTCTGATCTTTTCCAAAGTTACTTGGAAAGAAGTTTTCGGGGTGTGCCCCAAAGGGATTACCGACAACGAGCAGGCGTATTGGGACTTCTCGCTGCGCTGGTGCTTGGCAAGCAGAGGATTCCAACATGGGTAGGGTCAAGCCGCCACCAAGACCCTTTAGAATGCTTCGTCGATTTGTATTCATCTTGTTAGGGACGCTTGAGTTTGTTTCAGGTTGTCATGCTGATCGCTTTCCAGGCTCGACATTGGATCGAATCGAACAGAGATCATCGAATGTCTCGGCACAGTCGGCCAACTGCAGGGGCGACACGCAAATTGCAAGGGGAATTAGTGTTTGGAGTCACCTGAAATGATTCGGGACGGGCCTACAGTCTAGTCAATTCAAGAGGCTGTGTCTCAATCAGTATCATGCGAGTACCCCGGATTGAATCAATGACATTCCGTTCGAATCATTCGTTGGTGAACTGATCAGGGAAATGCGAGGATTCAGAAATTGATCATATTCATGGCCTCAGCTTTGCGTGAGGGCGTCAGGCACACCGAGTTTCAGCCATGGAGGACCAAGCTTGGTCATTGGGGGATGTTTCATTGGTACAAATCTTGTAAGGCTTCGGTGAGTTCTGCAAATTGAAACTCAAAGCCTTCATCCAGCAGACGTGCGGGAATGACATATCGACCGTAGATTACAAGTTCTGGATCTGTGTTCAGGAACAAAGGTGCACCAATTCGTACCATCCACTCAAAAGCTGGCAAGCCGATGGGCATCCCAATGGTTCTGCGAAGTACTCGCATGAAATCGACCTGCGAGGTTGGATTGGGTGATGAGGCGATGTACGCTCCTGACATGGAATCGTCGAGCACACTTCGGGCAAAGATCGCATTCAAGTCGGATTCGTGAATCCAGGACATTCCTTGCGTGCCCTTTCCAACTTTGCCACCGAGTCCGAGTTTGGTGATCAAACCGAGGGTAGCAAGCGCACCACCGCCGCCGCCGCGATCACGTCCAATGACGAAACTGGTGCGCATAATGACACCACGCTGTTCCGGCAAGATGCTCTCGGCAAAGGCTGCCTCCCATTCTTTTGCCACTGTTGGTGCCATTCCATATCCGGTGGATGACCCTTCGTTGCATACGGCAGTTGGCGGGTCGCCGTAGATGTGGGCAGTACTCATCTGCACCCAAACCGGGGGTGGTGCATCTGCGTCACGCATCGCTGCTCCCAAGACACGCGTGGATTCGACTCGGGACCGTAGTATCTCATCCTGATGATCAGGCGTCTTGACGCAGTTGACTGTGCGTCCCGCAAGGTTAACAACAGCGTCACAGCCATTGATTGCAGTTGTCCAGTCACCCAAGCTGCGAGCATCCCATGCGAAGTGTGTCCACGCGCCATTGGATTTGGGAATGGTGCGGGAAATCACACTCACGTCAGCACCGTTGTCGATGAAATGCTTTGCCATCGAAAGTCCAAGGAAACCGCTGCCACCTGCAATGGCAATTCGTTTTCCTTCCAAACTGTTGTTCATGGAAATCAACTTTCAAGGCGTTTAGTTTTCATGCACCCGTGACAGTCTTTTGTTGAGTGCTGTAGGGTAATTAGCCGCGTTACCCGATTCAATCTGGCTTGTTGACCGGTTTCGATTAATCCTCACAAGCTACCCCTGATTACCGCACTTTTGTAGGGTGCCAACACCGTTGACCAGCACGTTTCTGATCGCTATCCCTGTGCCGCTACTATCTTGCTTTGTTGACCAGCCTTTTGAGGCTTGTAGCTGGTTTTGTGCCAAGGTGTTGTGATGCAGGGATTGACCCCGTAGTACTTCCGGATTGGAGACAAGATACAATGCAGGTTGATTTTAAATAGGCTTGCCACCGTTTTCCGAAAGAATGAGAAATGATCCATCGTGTCCTCCCGCTTTTCGTTTTGATTTCGCTTGTTTTATCCCTGCAAAGCTGGGGTCAAAAGTCCAGTGAAAAGATTATCCTGCCTGTCCTTGATTCTGTTGACAATGCAATGCAAAGGTTTGTTGATCAAGGCCAAATCGCGGGTGCCGTGACACTGGTAGCGCATGGTGGCAAGGTGGTCCACTTGGGGGCGGTGGGATTGGCAGATATCGAAGCCAATAAGCAGATGCAA
>DOPG01000409.1:5472-17403 GCA_003513555.1 Rhodopirellula sp.
AGCAGATGCAATCGTTCGGAATGTTTTCTATCGCTTCGATGACCAAGCCAGTCACCGCCACGGCGGTGATGATTTTGCAGGACGAGGGAAAACTGAGCGTTGATGACAAAATCAGCAAATACCTACCTGAATTCAAAAACGTAAAATTGAAAGATGGCAGTGATCCCGAACGCGAGATCACGATTCGCGACGCGATTACGCATACTTCGGGGCTTGCTGGAAATCAGGTTTTCGCTTCATCACTCAAAGATTCAGTGGCCCAGCTTGCTAAAAAGCCACTGAGTTTCCAGCCAGGGAAAAAATGGCAATACAGCCCCGGCTTAAACGTGGCTGGACGCATTGTTGAGATCGTTGCTGAAAAACCATTCGAAGTGTTTGTTCAGGAGCGTATCTTTGCACCACTCAAAATGAACAACACGACTTTTTTCCCCAATGAAAAACAACAGCCCAGAATTGCTGGGCTATACCGTCTTGATGAAAAAAAGGCCTTGGCTGAGGTTGATAACCGAATCGTTGATCCATCACGTGTCAAATCTCCAAACCCCTCAGGTGGGCTCTTCTCGACCGCTCGCGACATGTACCGTTTCTATCAGATGATCTTGAGTGGTGGGCAACTGCGAAAGGGTGACAGGATTGTGTCGAGGGAGGCTGTCAAGCAAATGACATCACCACAGACTGGCGAACTGATCACGGGTTTTACCCCAGGGAATTGTTGGGGACTGGGATGGTGCATCGTTCGCCAACCTCAAGGGGTAACCGAAGCACTTTCATCCGGGACTTATGGTCATGGCGGCGCGTTTGGTACTCAGGGCTGGGTCGATCCTGAAACAAAAACCATTTACGTTTTGATGATTCAACGGACAGACCTGCCGAACAGTGACGCTTCAGAAATTCGTAAAATCTTCCACAAATCGGCAAGCGAAGCGTTGAGGCTTTGATTGACGCCGAGGATGCTAGCTGTGTGAGCTCGGATGTTCGTTGTTGTCTTGCAGGAAGCGATTTGTCCACCAGAAAACCATGGGGATAAAGATCGATAAAGATCACTGACGCTATGAAAAATACGATTGAATCACACCCGCTTTAATATCTGATTGGGAACGATTTTGTTTTGGGGGACGATTTTGTTGGGGGACGAGGGCCATTTCATCAGCTCGTTGCCATGTAGCTCAGGTGTGAGCGTCTTGCGGGCGGTAGCAACGCCGGTGACTGAAAGTTGTGTTTCTTGGCGATGCATGCCCCAGATAGGAGCCACTCACAGGGATTGTTCGAAAATGAAATGCATGGATGATGATGTGACTCTCGCACGCATCTCAATTCCGTTATTGTAAGTGCTAGGACGCTTGGGTTGGTGATGCTTATCTGTTTGGCGAATAGGGCGAGAAAGGCAGTGGATATGTCTGAAAGCAAAGCTGGTGGTGAGGAAAAAAAGAACGACACCCGGATGGCAGAAAGTACCGAGTCGGGTTTGACTGCGGAGACTCGGTATGTGTCTGCACCGGAACCTTTCGAGTCGTTGCAGACGATTGAGGCCAACAATACGCTTGCATCCTCAGAAACTGAACGCGGTGTGTCCAAGACGCAGGTGAGTGTTCAGCCTGCAAATGGTGCTCCGAGGAGTCCTGTGGAAAACGTGACGCAGTTTTCAAAGCAGCGTTACCGCACGTATCAGGAGCTGGGCAGCGGTGGCATGGGGGTGGTCAAACTTGCGGACGATTTGCTGATTCAAAGACAGGTTGCGGTAAAGACACTCAGGGAGGGTGACAGCGAGAAGGCGAGAGAGGGCTTTCTTCGGGAATCACGCGTTCAAGGTCGCTTGCAACACCCAAACATCGTCACCGTCTATGATGCGGGTGTTCTGGAATCAGGTGAGTTGGCCATTGTCATGCAGTACATTCGGGGGCGGAATTTGTCCGACATCCTCAATAGTCTGCGGGCCATGAATGTGGCGGACCACAGGCGTTTTCCACTGGAGGCACGGCTGGATATCTTTGCCGCTGTGGTCAACGCTCTCTCCTATGCCCATGGTGAAAACTTGATCCATTGTGACGTCAAGCCTGCAAATGTGATCGTCGGTGACCACGGGGAGGTTTGGCTGGCTGACTGGGGCATTGCCCGGGCGATACCAGGGGCCGGCCCCCATGCGTCAGCCGCAACTAAATCAAGCAGAGTGCCCTTGGACACAGGAACGATCAAAGAGGGAGCTGTCTTTGGAACCCCGAGATACATGTCTCACGAGCAAGCCAGCGGTACGGTGCGGTTAATAGATCCACGAAGTGATATCTATAGTGCATTCGTCTTGTTATTCGAATTGGTGACCCTGACCGATTGGATCCCAAGCGGCCTCACGCTACAGGACACGATTGAGGCAGCCAAAAAACGAACTCCACCATCGATTTCTGATGCAGTCTTTGATCATGATGGGCAGGACGCTGTTCCCACCGAATTGCGTTATTTTCTCCAGAAAGGACTGGCGAGTGACCAAGACAAGCGGTTTGACGATTGTGATGAAGTGCTCCGAGAGTTACTGCGGATCAGGAATGGAAAATTTGCGATTCGCTGTCCCATCACTTTGGTAAAGCGTTTGCAAAACAGCCTGTCTCATGCAATCGATCGGCGTCCGCAGTTGGTCATCTTTGCCTTGCTTTTCCTGCTTGCGGTTTGGGTGTTAGGGGTTGTAGGCGGTGTGATGTACGCCTTCGCGTAACGGAGCATCTGTCAGCGTCGCCTTTCTGGATTCGCTGTTGGCGGAGGATGCATTCCGTCTCTGCCAGTCGTGTCTGGGCTTGCGGTTAACGGTCCGCGGGCAGGCTCTGCCGCTGCTTGAGGCTTTCCGAGATAGGCCAATGGTATGATGATCCATCAATTTCCAATATAACGCCATCAGATTCAATCGAGACGACAGTTCCTTTCACGCCATAGAAGTCGAATTCCTGACCCTTGACGAGGACTGATTGTGTCTTGATCCGCTCGTCGACGATCCAAACCTCACTTTTGGTGTTGGAGAGAACTGTTCCGATTTGCACGACTTTATCTGAGTGGTCTACTGGTCGTGGTTCGGGCGTTTTGACGGTTGGCTCTTCCTTCTTCTTTTTGTTTCCCCCGCCTTTGGGTTTGCTCCGTTTCACGATAAAGGGAGAGACGGACGTCGCGTCTTCCGCGAGTATTTTTTCAATTTCCGCTTTCGCCTTTTTTTGTTCCGGTGCGGATACCAGTTTGACGCGATCAGATGCCGAATCGAGTATCAACGCCTCTACATTCATGCTAATGTTCAGTTCTTCATCATGCTCGTTACCCTGTTTCTTGATCTGCATTTCAGTAACACGATGAAGAAGCGGCGTGCACTCCAAGGTTAGAAGAAGCTTCCGTAGACCCTCAAAGGTGGTCGTTCCGATCACACCATAAGACAATTTTACCGTGTCGCCATTCTTGTCGAGTATGCCAGCAGGTGTGACCTGGCTATTTTCAAAACCTGCGGAATCAACTGACTTAGCAAGCCAGTTTTGATAGAGAGTTGCTGCCATTCCGGGGCGCTTTGGTAGACTTTTTTTAACCCAACGGCTGTTCTCCTTGGTCAGCTCTGAGATTTTTTCCTGCATTCTGTTCTGTACAACAAGCTCCTGCTTGAGTTCTTGCACTCCAGTTTCTCGATCACTGATGGGAAGCAGGACATACTGATTGAATAATGCTTGGCCGCGAAATAGCAAAAAAACTCCCAGAATCACCAGGACGTAGACCTTCGTTCGATTACTGTTCATTGGTACCTAGCTCCAGTTGCCTCATTGTTCCAATACGTCTGGCTGGCCTGTGTCTTTTTTCCCGGTTGATTTGTCTTTGGCTGTATTCTTTCTCGCATTTGTATTGAACAGTTGGGGTTGGATCAGTTCGATGTCCAATTCAAATTGCAATGGGAACTTTTCGACAACATCACTCTCGAAGAAAGGTTTTGGGTTGACAACAAATTGTTTGCTGTCGGAGGAAAATTCTTCATTCATTTGCATCACATCAGATTGCTTCTTTGCAAAGCCAGATGCAGTGGCTTTTGGTGGTTCTTCGATGCCTCTGGCAACAAGATCCAGTTCAGAGAAATAAGCCTGTTTTGAGTCTGGCATCCGTTTCTGTAGTTCAGTTATTTCATGAAACCAGTTGATGTTGGTTTTCTCCCAATCTCGCATGGCATTAACTTTGGCGATGATCGATTGCCCCTTCTGATTTTTCTCCGTAAGCGCGTTCAGCTCGGCTTGCAATGTTGTGAACTCACCATTCACCACTGCGCTGCGATGGCGAATGTACGAGATTGCGATGATCAGTAAAACACAAGCGATTCCGATGGCGGAGAATACTGAGATGAGTTGTTTTTGCCTCGTTGATTTCACGCCGGTTGGATGGAGAATATCCAATCGGTCACTTCTTGAGGCGTCAGCCATCATCAGCAAACCCTGTAGGCAGCATAACGCCTGGGGTGAGCAGTTGTCGGTCTCAATATTTTCTGGCCGGATCGATTCAAAATCGATGATTTCAGGTTTGGTTCCAAATTCCGCCTGAATTGCCGGGGCAAGGGTTTCGTGCTCAGTTTTGCTGCAGAGCACTAGGATCTTGTTGAGCCCCCCATGGTCGTCGACGTTTTGACTCACTGATCCACGAAAGCGTCTTATGGCCTGGATGAGTTGTTCTGGATCTTCAGGACCCTGACCAATTCGTTCTTCATGCAGGGCCACGATCGAGCTGTCGACCAAAGCAGTCAATCTGAGATGTTGAGCGTCCTTGAAAATGAGCAGATCACAATTGGCTATCGCCTCAGGTAATTGAGTGCGCACGTAATTTGTGCAGGCGTAGTTCGCTGTGGTAAGCAAGTCGAGCTTGAGGTCTGCGCAGGCAAATGTATGTTGATACGAATTCACCAGCTCTGCAGTTGTTAGTGCCAGCAGAACGCCCGTTTTGTTGTCCGGTCGGCGCGATTCGATTAGGAAATCATATCTGGCTTGTTCAGCCTTAATGAATTGACTTCCAGCAACATGGAGCTCTACCATTTTCGCCAGATCATTGTCCGTTCTGACGGGAAGTGTGATGCACTTCTGCAAGACGTAGGGTGACTCGAGTGCGAAGACAGTGCGTTTGGCAGAAACCCCTAAATCGGCAAGTTCCTGAATGAGCCAGTCGCTGAACTTGTCAGGTGCTTCATCAAACCGCAGGGCATCCGGGATGCGGATACTGCGGGCCAGTGTGGGTTCTATGCTGTGACCGCCCGTAGCTCCTTGCAGCAAATGCAAGTGCTGACTATCAATCAGCAATGCAATCCGATTAACCATTGTGACCATCCCTTGTTATCACGATCGTTCCTGCTGGTTAGTTTGTGGTTACGGTTATCCGGCTTGATGGCAGGCGGACGGTGATTGAGTGTTGGGAATTGATGTCATTCCTGTAGCTTCTATCGTCGATCGAGTCAGGATTCTTGTTCATCTCTGCCAAGACTCTGACAGCTACCGGACTATTCTCAGTGAATGTCCACGAATCGCTCCATTCATCCCCATCGAAATATTCAAACCGCATCGATTTAAATTCGTTTTTTTCGAAGGCCCAGTTGACCGATTCTACCGATGCTGTCTTGTCACTCGTATTCAAAGCAACACGAAACCTGTGCAGACCTGAGGTTTGATTGCCGAAAGAGTTTTGCCGATTCAGGCGATACCCTAATTCACGGAGTGATTTTTGAAGTTGCTGATAGTTGCCCGTCGCCGTGACAAAAAACGCGTCAAAGTCAAAGATGGGCCGATAACCTTTTGGATCGGGTTTCGCAGCATTTGAAGCTGAGGCGTGATCGAGTCTTCTTATAAATAATACATCCTCGGATCCTAATACCGTCGAATGCGGCATCTGGTCTGATTGTGCAATCTTGGCCACGTCTTCTGTTTCAGGGAAATACTGTTCCACATAGTCATGGCGGTTGTTTGTCTCGGTTCTTAGCCCGAGTTCGATTTGTTGGAACACGGCCCGAGCCAGCCCATTTTGTCGGGCATTTTCAGTGCCGGCCCTCGTTAATCTTGAAGCAATGTCAAGGGATGCGTATGCGATCATGACAAGAATGGAACCCAAGCTGATCGAGATGATCACCTCGAGTAGTGTATATGCTTTTTGCGGTGCAAATGGGCGATGAAATGGGCTTCTTGGTCCATGCATTTGCGTTATTTTTAAACCCAAAATTTAAGGTTATTTGGTTATCCGCGATTCCGGCACCAAACGCGTAAGTTCGACACTGACACTGCGAGACGGCGTGTCCTGTTTAAAAACTTCTACCGTTAACAACGAGAGGGTTGGGTATTCGCTCGGGCTCAGTCGTGCTCGCCAAAACCAGTCTTGGTTCGGGATGGAAAATGCTGTCTGTTTCGACGTGGCGTTGACGCTCAACGAGCCCGATAAGATTGAGTCCATTGTCGAAGCACAGAGTAGGGCGGCGCGTGTTCGGGATTGACCGTCTACCGTGCTGCGTAGGCCATTGTTGATCAGAGTGCTGATCCCGGTCATTGCAAATAGGAAAATAGCAATTGAGATGAGCACCTCCAGAATAGTGAGGCCAGAACGCTGATGCTTCTTGTGACTATTCACCGCGAGTACCTCTCTCTCGACGTGACGCCCCCGTTAAGGGGTCGATACTGATCCAGTGTATTTCGTCCGCTGCGCCAACGATTCCCAGTTGGTGTGATGTGGCGGTTCCATCGGGAAAGAAAAAGATGCGTGACAATGTTGCCCCGGAAGGGATTTGGGACCCTTTCAAAAACCAGCAGGACGATGAGAGTTGATGTGTTGAATCTTCGGAAGGCACGAAGTTTCCAGTGGCTTCACGCTTTGTCTTGTCATGCCGTGCATCACTTCCACCAGGCTTTTGTTCTGCAGAGTACCACGTCTGTATGCTGTAACTGTTGCCACCAGGCTTGTACTGGAACACTTGGGTTCCCATCCGTTCTATCGCTCGTGTGCGGGCTCGTGCCAGAACCATCTGAACTTGCATTGCTTGCCTAGTCACTGCGGTGCGTTGGTAAAGTTGCAGTAGGTTCGGGGTGACAACCGAGGCAAGCATGAGTACCAAGGCCAACACCAGCAACAGTTCAATCAGAGTGAATGCGCGCAGGTTCCTGTCCGTCTCACGCCGTTTCCAGGCAAGTCCAGGAACACTTCTTGCGATGTGACCCTCGCGATTTGGACGGTCACCGGTCAATGAGTCGTTGGCCGTTCGAGCAGCGGACAACGCATCGGAAGTTGATCGACCAGCGGTGAATGGCAGTGCACCAGGGCGAGTGTCCTGCTCCCAGTAATGTGTCTTACCAGTTGTTGATATCATCCTCGTTCCCCGGGATACCATCGGGTCCAGTTGATGATAAATCAAATGGCTTACCGGACTGTGCCGCTGGAAAAACATACTTGA
Source organism: Rhodopirellula sp. (assembly GCA_003513555.1). Lineage (GTDB taxonomy): Bacteria > Planctomycetota > Planctomycetia > Pirellulales > Pirellulaceae > Rubripirellula. The sequence goes on from DOPG01000409.1 coordinate 12,890, forward strand.
ACTCCCGCCTCCATGCGTCCAGTGGCTTTTCTTCGCAATAAGGACCTCTCCATAAGTCTGCTGCAGGGCCATTAGGAGCAGTCATGAGTGCGGCTAAGCCGTCACTTTTGGAAGGGTACTGCCCATCCTGGTCGATGGCGTAGAGTTTCAGTGCCTGTTCCAATCCTTTCAAGCTGATTTGGGTGGCATCGATGTTGGCTTGTTCCTGTCGGTTCACCAGACTGGGCACAACAGCGCCGGCGATGACTAGAAGGATTGCTACAACTAACAGAACCTCGATCAAGGTCATTGCAGAACGCAAGGAAGACCGGTGCACTCTCGTTTTTGTTTGCATTTGATTAACTCTTTATGTGAGGCTGCCAGCAGATTGAAGTACGGGTAATAGTAATGCCAAAAGAAGAAATAGGATGAGGACTGCCATGATGAGAAGCAGGCAGGGTTCGAGCATGCGGACGTACAAATCAAGCCGTCGGTTTGCCTGACGCTCCAGATTTTCGCCCGCTTTCATGAGAATCTCGTCAAGGCGATTTGTTGTTTCGCCAACCCTGATCAACTCGATCAATTCTTCTGAAAATTGTTTGCTGTTGTTCAATGGTGCTGCCAATGAACGGCCTGATGCAATGCTCTCCGATGCTTTTGCAATCGCTTTGCTGAGCACGATATTGCCGGTGACATGCCGTGAAATTTCCAATGAAGCCATGATGGGCACGCCATTCTTCAGCATCGTCCCTAAAACGGTGCAAAAGCGAGAGATTGCATACTGTCGTATGATTTTGCCAATACCCCACGCCCGCAGCAAAAAGTGGTCGCGATACACGCGACCATTTTCGGTTCTGAGCCATTTCCATAATGCGAAAACAGCCACGATCACAATCACTCCCACGTACAGATAATCGTTCTTCAAGACTGCACTTAACTTGAGCAGCAGGATTGTCGGTAGGGGCAATTCACCACGTTTTTCCAGTCGCTCAAAAATGATCTGAAAGCGTGGGACGAAAAAAACCATCATGGTTAGAAACAGAATACTGCCAGTGACCACGAGGAAGACAGGATACGCAATCGCACCAAGGATTCGGCCGCGTAAGTCTTCACTGCGTTCGGTAAAGACTGCCAAATTGCGCAGCGAGTCTTCAATAAAGCCTCCTTCTTCTCCGGCACGAATGATATTGATGGCAAATGATGTGAACACTTTTGGGTGGCTTGCCATGGCCTCCGAAAGACGCGTTCCATTGGCTACCTGAGTTCGTATGTCATTCAGAATCGGAGTGAGGCCATTGCTGTTGCTACGAGATACCAGCAGTTCGATTGCCCGGACAAGTGGAACCCCTGCATCAAGCAGGTCCGCCAGGTTAGAGAACAATGACTCGAGATCTCGATTGCGAACTTTGTTTTTTCTCGACGGCTTACCGGCAGGGCGGATCTCGATTGGTGACATTGACTGTTCCATCAATGCCCTGACGGCCTCACTTTTTGAAGCGGCAGCAATGGAGCCATTAATCGACTCGCCGCTGCTGCTGATCGCAGAATAATTGAACTCAGTCATGTCGGATCACAATGCGTTTCATCTGCTGTGCCCGTTAGTCGCAATATCTCGTTGATGGTTGTTTTACCTTCTGCAACAGCCTGCCAACCACTTTGGCGAAGTGTCTGCATTCCGGCACTGAGAGCGTACTGACGTATCTTGTTCGCATCACTGCCCTGTCCCGTCAATCTACGAATTTCCGTATCACAAGTGACTAGTTCAAAGATGGCGAGTCTTCCTCGGTAGCCGGTCCCTTGGCATTTTCGACAGCCTTGGGCATGCCATACTTGTCCGATTGTGCCAGGGAAATCTTCGGGTAAAGCGGGGTGTTCGTCGCTTGCTGCTTCCTTGCAATGATCACAGATCTTTCGTACCAGTCGTTGAGCCATCACACCACGCAATGTGCTTGCGACCAGATAAGGCTCAATTCCCATGTCGATCAAGCGGGGAATTGCTCCACACGCGTCATTCGTGTGCAGGGTGCTCAAGACCAAATGGCCAGTGAGCGAAGCTTGCATCGCACTCTGGGCGGTTTCTTGATCTCGAATTTCACCCACCAGGACAACATCGGGATCGTGTCGGAGGATGCTGCGTAATCCGTTTGCAAAGGTGCGACCGATTTTCTCCTGTACTTGGATTTGATGAATACCTGGCAGGCTGTACTCGACTGGATCTTCAATCGTAACGATCTTGATGGTTGGCTGGTGTATCGCGCTGAGAGCGCTGTACAGCGTGGTTGTTTTTCCACTGCCGGTAGGGCCTGTGATAAGAATCATCCCGTTGGGTTGCTTTATCAGGTCCATGAATTGCTGATATTGGGCTGACGGAATGTCGAGTCCCTCGATTGAAACAACACTGCGACTTCGGTCCAACAAGCGTAAGACTACGTTCTCTCCGTGCAGCATTGGAATGATCGAGACACGAATATCAGTCGGGCGATCGAGAATGGTGGCCTTGAAACGTCCATCCTGTGGCAGTCTCTTTTCGGCAATGTTCAGCTTTGCCAGAATCTTTATTCGGCTGACCAAGGCGGATCGAAACTGAGTCATGCTCGGTGGAAATGATACTGCTCGTAGCATCCCATCAACACGGTAGCGGACCTGGAATACGCCCTCTTCGTTTTCCAGGTGAACATCGCTCGCGTCCTGATGAATGGCATCTTCAAGCAATTCCGTGACTAGTTTTGCAACCGATCTCTGTTCACTAATGTTGTCGAGTGCCGAATCTTCCCCGAAAGTGATGGCGTCATCCAGATCTACCTCCTCCTGATCCCCATCCAGGGCGTCGAGGACACTTGAGCCAACACCAAGGTGTTTCTTGAGGTGCTTGGATATTTCCTGTGACTCTGCAAGGACAGGTTTCAGCATCTGACCTGTTGCAAGCGACAACTCCGAAATCAGGTCAAGATCATAGGGATCGCCAACAGCGATGAGGATATGTTCGCCATCCCGCTTCAACGGCAATGCGAGGTGCTCATATAAAGCTGCCGTTGGAAAAAGCTCCAGCAACTTTTTGTCAATTTCTGCCTCGTGCAGATCTACGACCGGCAACCCACAATTTGAAGCCTTATTCATTGGTGGAGAGGTCCGATGGATAGAAGGAAAGCCAAGCAGATCTTCACTGGAATAATGTGAATAATCCTTGCCTCCCGCACCTAGGTAGGGGGCTCTCTGGCGACCGAAGCAATCTCCGGCTAGGAACTATAACCGCGCGTTAAGGTTTGTCAAATTTTACGAAAAAAAGAAGATGACTTCTCCTGCAGAGATGATAACGCATGGCATTAAAAAACCGGCCGGTGATAAATCACCGGCCGGTCGACTTTGCCTAAAAATTTAGATGACTAGGGATCCTAGGCTTCCATCATTTCTAACGCAAAGCCATCCCGTGGACGCACGATAAGTGAGCGCCGTCCATCCTAATCATTCTTCCTCAACCCCGGTTCGGTTCTCGGTAGTGAGGCCACCTTCCTCAAGAATTTCATCGAATTCTTTCAGCGACCTTCCGCCCGGGATTCCGTCACGGCCACTTGCTTCAACCTCAACGTCAGCATCACCGTTTTTGATGATAAGACTTGGGTGATCAAATGGTGCTGCATTGATTTCCGAGTTCTCATCGGTCAACGTGTGAAGGAACGCTTCCAGAGCATCGATCTTGGAAGGATCATCCCGGAGGAGTTCAATTCCATTGACGTTGGGAGCTCGGTCCGCTTCGTTGGCAAAGTTACCACCGCGAGCATAAAACTCGAGAACCTGACGCAGCGTCGACATGCTTCCGTTGTGCATGTAAGGACCGGTGTACTCGACGTTTCGCAAAGTAGGTACTTTGAACGATCCATTGACAGCGGCTTCAGGACCACCGCGACGAAGTCGCGAAGGAACTCGCAGCGTGTTCGAAAGCGGCTTGCCATCGGCACCTTTGCCACCAATACCAAGGTCCTTGTTGGTTGGGCTGACACCAATGTTATAGAAACCGGTATCGTAATTCTTGGAGACGTTACCGAACTGCATCTGCATCGTTTCGATCGGCTCTTCGCCATCACCGACAATCGCTGCTGCAAAGTGAGGCCCACGATGACAGTCGGCACACTTTCCTTCGTTCAAGAAAATTCGGAGTCCCTCTTTTTCTTGCTCGGTGAATCCGTTGTTAAAACCGGAATTCGCGAAGTCATCATACCGTGTGCTATCTGGGATCAGCTGTCGCATGTACAGCATTTGAGCGATCCCCCAGAACAACGAGAAGTTGGCTTCCATCTGAGTGGTGGTTCCACCGTCAACGGTAGCTACTTTGTACCACTCTGGTTTAAACGCTTCACGCACAAGGTCAGCGTAAGTTTTTCCTTCAAGAACTCCTCCACCCAAGACACTGTCTTCTGGGTGAACGGTCTGGGTTGCAAGAGGCTCAAGAGTGAGCATTTTCTTCCCGAGATCTGCGAAGGTACGTCCGATGAACGATGTCTCGAGCGTATCCAGTGGTGGCTCTGTCGCTAACGAAG
>DOPG01000179.1:0-5394 GCA_003513555.1 Rhodopirellula sp.
CCCGTCTCCTTCTCATCAAGGGCAATTGAGAAGATGGATGCGAGGCAGACGAAGGTCCAGAGCTGGTACCTCGATGTTTCCATGCTGAAAAATTATTACACCGGCGGCGGTGGTCGTGCCTATCACCACACGGCGCCCATTAACATGGTTTACGCTTTGCGTGAGGCGCTTGCGATCGTGTTAGAAGAAGGTCTGCAAGCACGCATTGCAAGGCATCGCGAAATGCATCTGTTGCTGCGGGAGGGCCTCGAGAGTTTGGGGTTGAAGTACATTCCCAGTGAATCGCTTTGCACGCTCAATTGCGTGTCGGTTCCGGAAGGCATCGATGAGGCGGCAATTCGCAGTCGCTTGTTAAATGAGTATGATATCGAGATCGGTGGCGGGCTCGGTGTGTTTGCCGGCAAGGCTTGGCGAATCGGTTTGATGGGACACAATGCGAATCGACGGAGCGTGGGTACCCTGTTGGCAGCTTTGAAGGATTGTTTGGGCTAGGGGCTGAGCATTTATGAACGCAGCCCCCAACGATTGGTCCGTCGCTGGCAGCATGCACACGATGTCTGCTTTCCATTTGAAAACGGACGTGTTAGCAGAGAAGAATCTGTTTCAAGTTGACGCGTGATCAAGGATCTCGATGAGGCTTGAGTCGTGTCGTTCGCTGTGTTTTCGGAACTTTGGATAAAACTCTAATCAGGATCGATGGTGACTTCACTCGAGGGACTGGCATCAATATTTCCGCCATCACGATTTGTCCGTGATGCGGCAAATCAGGCGGCTTTTGAATCAGATGGATTGACCGCGTTTCGGGCGAAGCCCCGCGCGGTTGTGATTCCGGAGGCTGCGGAGGAAGTGATTGCCGCGGTTCGTTGGTGTCACGAAAATTCGGTTCCGTTCGTGGCACGCGGTAGTGGCACCAGCTTGTCGGGCGGGTCATTGCCTGTTGCTGATGGGATTGTGATCGCACTAAACCGAATGAATCGTATCCTCGAGATTGATCCTGACGAACGCATTGCTGTTGTTGAACCCGGCGTTGTCAATCAACACGTTTCCGATGCGACCGCAAAACACGGTTTGTATTACGCGCCTGATCCTTCGAGCCAAAGCGTCTGTACGATTGGTGGCAACGTAGCATTCAATTCTGGCGGGGCCCACTGCCTTAAATACGGCATGACCTCCAACCATGTGATTGGTTGCAAGGCTGTTCTGGCAACGGGTGAGGTGGTAACCATGGGCGGACGCAGCGTTGAGTCCGTTGGCCCCGACTATACCGGACTGTTCTGTGGCAGTGAGGGGCTGTTCGGGATCGGACTGGAAATTACGCTGCGTTTGTTACCCAAGCCTGAGAAATTTCACACGGTGTTGGTCGGTTACCAGTCGTTGCAGGCAGCGGGCGATGCCGTTTCGGCGGTAATCGATTCGGGGTTGCTGCCGGGTGCGCTTGAAATCATGGACGCTTTGGCGATTGAAGCGGCCGAAGCAGCAGTGGCTTGCGGGTACCCGCCGGGAGCGGCTGCCGTCCTGATCGTGGAACTAGAGGGGCCTGCTGACAAAATCGAACATGAGCGAAAGCAGTTGGATGCCGTACTGGCCAAGACAGGGCATTTTGCAGAACGCGTGGCTGTCGATGAAGCTGATCGCCTTTCCATTTGGCGGGGACGCAAGTCGGCTTTCTCTGCAGTTGGGCGTTTGAGCCCTGACTTTCTGGTTCAGGACGGCGTCGTGCCGCGCAAGCGACTCGGGGAAGCATTGGTTCGAATTGAGCAGCTTTCACGTGAATCTGGCATTCGTGTCGCCAATGTTTTTCACGCCGGTGACGGAAATTTACATCCTCTGATCATGTTCGATGGCAAGCAGGGCGGAGCGCTCGAGAGAGCCGAAGAATTGGCGGCAAAACTGCTGCGGTTATGCATCGAAATGGGAGGCTCAATCACCGGCGAGCACGGGGTGGGGGTCGAGAAACGAGACTTCCTGCCAGAGATGTTTGATGCAACCACGATGGAAATGATGGAGCGTCTGCGTTTAGCATTTGATCCCCGTCTGGTCGCCAATCCGGGGAAAATGTTCCCCGGAACCGAAGCACCCACTTTGACTCAGAACGGGTTGCATCCACTCGAGAAAGCGGGGGTGATCAGCCGTGAATGAAGCAGTCGCAAGTCCACAGACCTTCGATGAACTTCGAAGCATTGTAAAGTCAGAGACGTCGATTTTGCCCGTTGGAAATCGAACCAAACGGCCGTTGGCAGCTGATCAGCAGGCAAGCCTGGTTACACTTCGGGAAATGAATGGGATTCTCGAATATGAGCCGTCCGAATTTACCTTCACCGCCTATGCTGGTACTACCATCACAGAGGTCAGTGAGGCATTGCAGCAGCGGCAGCAATATTTGCCATTCGATCCCATGCTCATTGATGCTGGTGCGACCCTTGGGGGATCTGTTGGGGCTGGTTTATCGGGACCCGGACGATTTCGTTATGGAGGGCTGCGTGATTTTGTACTCGGTGTGAAATTTCTCAGTGGCGATGGCGAGGTAATCAATGCTGGCGGCAAGGTTGTCAAGAACGCGGCAGGTTTCGATATACCCAAATTATTGACCGGCAGCATGGGGCGACTTGGCGTGATGACTGAAATGACCTTCAAGGTTTTTCCGATGCCTGGCTACAGCCACACTCTCAATGTGGCGTGCGGTTCGCTTGAGACTGCGATGCAGAGAATGTCTGTTGCCGCCGCGTCGTCATGGGAACTTGACGCAATTGACTATCGCCCTGCAGCCCAATCGATATTTCTACGTCTGGCAGGCCCCGAGAAAGTGAATCAAATACTTGTTAAGAAGATCAGTGATCTTTGGGGGGCTGATGTCACTGAATTGACTAACAGTGCGGCGGTATGGCAGTCAGTGACTGCACTGGAGTGGTCAGAGGAATCTCGGCCATTGGCGGTCAAAGTGCCTGTACATCGCTCTGTCATGAGACCACTCGTTGACTTGGTTGGCCAGCGAACAGGCATTGACCTGCATCTTAGCGGCGCAGGGGCTGTCGCCTGGCTTTTGTGCGAGGCGCAGGACGATGTTGATCAGTTGGATCGATTCTTGTTGGAAAAAGAAGTCGCTGGGTTGGTGGTTCGTGGGGCCCCGACCCGCCCCAACATTGGTAGTTGGCCACGAACTGAAATTTCTTTGGCAGTGAAGCAGGCCATGGACCCCATTTCAAAGTTTCCTCGTCTCTTTCATCGTTAGAGCCAGTTGCATGTTGCATGAAATTGATCCCGATCAGCATGGGCCTTTGGGACCAGAGATGGCGTCTGCGGTAAGCACTTGCGTGCATTGTGGTTTTTGTTTGGCTGCGTGCCCTACGTACAAAGTTCTAGGGCAGGAGGCCGACTCTCCACGTGGACGGATCGTATTGATGAAAGAGGTCTTGGAAGGAACGCTACCTCTGGACTCGGCTCTAACCCATCTGGATCCCTGTCTTGGCTGTTTGGCCTGTGAGCCTGCGTGTCCCTCGGGTGTGTCCTACCGTGATCTGATCAGTCCTTTCAGGTCCAATGCGGAGAGTCAGCGGAGTCGTAGTTTGGGGGATCGATTCAAACGGCTGTTGACCCGCATGACGTTGCCCTACCCCACGCGGTTTCGCATGGCTGCAAAGACGGGGCGATTTGTCAAGCCGCTCGCTCGCTGTTTGCCAGACACACTCAGGGTGATGATTGGTTTGTTGCCTGATCAGTTACCTGCTAAGCAGAAGTGGGATACGATCTATCCACCCGTGGGCACCAAACGCGGCCGAGTTGCACTGCTAACAGGGTGCGCCCAAAGCGTTCTGGACCCGGATATCAATACTGCGACCATCGAGGTGCTTACAAGAAACGGCGTCGAAGTCGTCGTGCCAGAAAAACAGGGATGCTGTGGTGCCTTGAGTTGGCATGTGGGCGACCTGAATCGTGCTCAAGGCTTTGCGAAAAATAATCTGCTCGCTTTTCCCCGTGACGTGGATGCGTTCGTCACCAATGCAGCGGGCTGTGGTTCGGGCATGCACGAGTATCCACAGATTCTCAAAGGCACAACGGAAGAAGTGGCGGCGAAGGAATTTGCCGACAAAGTTTGTGACGTATCGGTTTACCTTGTCGGGCTGGGCGATCTGGTACCGATCCCAGACCGGGGGCGGCCCCTTCGTGTTGCCTATCACGATGCTTGTCATCTAGCTAATGCCCAGGGAGTCCGTGCTCAACCCAGAAGCCTGTTACGCACCATCCCAGGAGTCGAATTGTGCGAGATTGCAGATGCGCATCTGTGCTGTGGTTCTGCAGGAACCTACAATATCGACCAGCCGGAGATCGCCGAGACGCTGGGACGGGAGAAAACGGATAACATCCTCAACACTGAAGCCGACGTCGTTGCTACCGGAAATATTGGTTGTATGACACAACTCAAGACACATCTCGAGCAGCGTGAGTCCTCGATTGCGGTCAGGCACACGATGCAGGTCTTGCGCGATGCCTATAGCGATGTGGATGCCTGATTTTCATGCTGATTGCTGCCTTATTCCCGGCAAGCGAGACGCCTTGGTTGCCTTATCGAACTGACCCCGCAGCTTAGTGTCAGTTCAGTCTTACTTTTAGTCTACCGCCCTTATCGGACGACCCTACTGATGCCTCTGTCACACTCTGAGTTACTACAGTTGAAACGGTGGAATACACCGACCATCTACAACGGATGGGAGCAGATCACAAAGCGGGATTGTGCAGTGGATGCTTTCAATCCCGAGGAAACAAGTGATTTTATGCCACAGATGGGACCCATGGTTGGCTATGCCATCACGCTGGTGATCGAGCCGTCGCAAAAATCGCACAAGCAGATTGCCAACGCATGGGAAGATTACCGGCAATATGTGGCGAGCCAGCAGGGCCCAAAAATTGTTGTGGTTCAGGATCACGATAAGCCACAAGTCATCGGCTCATTTTGGGGAGAGGTTAACAGTAACGTGCACCGTGCTTTGGGGTGCGTCGGGACGATCACTGATGGTGCGATTCGTGATGTTGATGAAATGACCAATGCCGGTTTCAAAGCACTCGCTCGCCGGCTCTGCGTCGGGCATGCGCATTCAGTACCCGTCCAGTGGAATTGTGAGGTCGAAGTGTTTGGTCGAAACATCCAGCCGGGACAGTTGATTCACGCCGATAAGCATGGATTTCTGGCGGTGACACAGGATGAAGAAAGCGAACTGCTCGCTGCATCGCTGTTCATGGACAACAACGAATGCGAAACCGTGATTGCGGCAGCGAGAAATTGTGCCGGGCTGTCACGTGACGAAGCGGTTCAGCAAATCAATGATGCCGGTGCCGCCTTCGGAGCCGCCACGCGAAAGCGGTTTGGTGCAGACGGCGAATGGTAGTGCACACCCGAGC
>DOPG01000179.1:5594-5754 GCA_003513555.1 Rhodopirellula sp.
GGCGAATGGTAGTGCACACCCGAGCGTCCGAAGCCACTCACTCCAGTCAAAAGTTTGCGCTTCGCCCCGCAGGCGGAGGCTTTGAACCGTTTCTGCTGTCCAGAAATGATGCGTCGCTGGCAATGCCGCCAGTAACAGGCGACGCAGTAACCGGCGACGC
>DOPG01000179.1:5969-6405 GCA_003513555.1 Rhodopirellula sp.
GGCGACGCAGTAACCGGCGACGCTGAGGTGAATCGGACTTATTTGAAGTCAAGCATGAACGTGCCGTTGTCGGCGACGTCAAACAGTGGGCGGCAGTAGCGACCGCAGCCACGGGGACCGCCGGGGCGGTAGACGAGGCCTACGGAAATGTTCCAGTTCTCTTCTGCGAAGCCACCGGAATTGGTTCCCTCGTGTGGAATCAGGTAGGTGGCCCCGCTACTCAAGCTGCAGTGATGGGTCAGGGGCAGGTTGAAGCTCGCACCGAGTAGGCCGTCTTGGTTGTCGGTCCATCCCACCATCAGGTCGTATTCGCCATTTCGGGCCAGTGGTCTGCGGTAAAAGAAGCGGAACTGGTCGGTGGGTTTGATGTCGAGGTCGTCACTCAGTGGGCTGCCGGACGGATCAATGATGGTTGCCGAGATCGTCTCTTCGCGGC
>DOPG01000179.1:6617-7968 GCA_003513555.1 Rhodopirellula sp.
CGCGGACACCCGCCATGAATTGAAATCCATAGGTGTCGCAATCGCGTGTCCGCCAGCTGAGTTCTCCGCGTAACTGCAGCGAGTTACTCTGGAGGTACCAGTCCTGATTCAGGTAATCAAGGACGAGTCCGTATTGCACGCCGTAATCAACTCGGCGAAAGACACCTGCGGTGACAAAAACCTGATGCCGGGTGTCGGTCGTGAAGGCCGTGCCCGACAGGTTGTTTTGTGTGCCTCGAACGCCTACCTGCGTTGCAATGTCCAGCCCCAGCAGTCGGTCCATTGATTTTCCGCGGTTGAATCCTTCGTAAAATCCGAAACTTCCGCTACCAGTTTGGTCATTGCCATTCGGGGTGTTGATTTCGATCTGATTCAGAGGTCCTGTGTGTGCTTGTACTCCGGCAAAAAACTCGTAACGGCACCAATTGAAGCGGATTCGCGGTAGCAGCGTGGGCTCGCTGTCGCATGGATTGCAGGCGTCGCAACCGCAGTCATCCATGGTCTCCATGCCACAACCGTCGCCTTCTAAATAAATCTCGGTGGGTTGATAGATGGCACCGTCGCACTGATTGCAACCTCCGTCGCAGCCTCGACATCGCGAAAATAGGCTCTCCATTCCGCAGCCCACTCCGAAATATTCGCGAGTCCGCTCAATTCCGCAGCCCATTTCTAAGGCGCATTCTCCACAATCGCAAACCGGACCGCAGTTGTGAGCGTACGAACCAATGAAACTAGCCTGCTGGATCGGTTCCTCATCGATAGTTTCCAGTTCCACTGCATCGAGGCTGTGTGTAACAACGTCGTTCTTGCTTCTGTTAACCTGTTGATTGGCGGGTCTGATGGGCGGATCAAAGTTGCCGGAGCTGGGGGAAGTAGCAAGGGAAGTAGTAACTTCTGGAGCTCGCAAGCGATTTCGAGGTGAGACCTGTCGTGTTTGGCTGGTCGTTCCTCGTGCATGGCGAGCTTGCGAGCCTTTCTCGGCTGCTACGATTGGTGAGGCCTGTAAAAACCCGGCGATCGCAAGAAAGCTGGCGACGCGGAGCAGGCCTAGTGATCGGTATGACGTTATCATGGTTTTACTTAACAGCGTTTGTGACCGCATGAGGTGCCTGAAAACACGCCTCTGAGGAATCCTTCTTCTTAATCCATCGGACCCTGCTAACCCGCATAATGAACAAATCCTTCCTAATCGTTAATTTTTCACACCTACGCTGTTGCCCACGGTTGCGTCGGCATTCGCTTGGTTTCGTCGCTGTCGCGATTGGTGGACTCATCCTGGCTGGCACGCTGAACCACGCTGCTGCACAAGATGCGGCCGCTGAGAAAGCTGAGACCAAGGCCGCTGAGACCA
>DOPG01000179.1:8233-9294 GCA_003513555.1 Rhodopirellula sp.
AGACCAAGGCTAACCCCGCGTACCCACTCGCAGTGGCGGTCAGCGGGAATGACGTCTATACGGTTGATTTAGATCTGCCGGGCGTCTGGAAGTCAGGTGAAGCCAGCGTCTTGTTCGCTGAGGGGACGAACTTGCTTAGGAAGCCGATGAATCGTCCTCGTTGTGTCGCAATCCATCCGACCAAGGGCATCTTGGTCGGTGACACTGCGACTCGTGAGATTTACTGGATTGAGTCCGAGGGGGCTGAGCCCAAACCGCTGACAGATGGATACTTGGGAGTGGTCATGGCGTTGGCCGTGAGTCCCGATGGAAAAACCATCTACGCCGGTGATGCAGAAAAACGAGCCACTTTCAAACTACCCGTCGAGGGTGGGAAGCCTGAATTGGTCGCCCGCGTCAATGCTCGTGGGCTGGCATTCGATTCCGAAGGCAAACTTTGGGCCGTTACCCCTGATGCGGCAGCCGTCAAGCGCATTAATGTCGCCAGTGGAGAAGTTGAGGACATTGTCACTGGTAGACCTTTCCAGTATCCGAATGGGCTCTGCTGGGCAGGGGATCATGGATACGTGACCGATGGCTACGGAAAGTGTATCTGGAAATTCACTGCCGATGGAAAGACTGAAAAGTGGCATGAGGGCAAACCACTGGTGGGCCCCGTGGGCATCGCTCTTACCGATAAATCGATCTTTGTTGCTGATCCGAAACAAAAAGAAGTCTACGAATTCGATCGTGAATCCAAGACGCCTAGGGCCAGGCTGAATCCCGCTGTCAAGTAGTTGGAAACTGGCTTGTTGCGGAGGGCAGGAGTCTGTTTTTGGGCCTGCCGGTGTCACGCATGCTCAAGACACGGCCTGCACAATTCGGCTGCGTCGCAGCGAGGTTTGCAACCCACACCGGTCCGACTGATGAAAGACGAGAGAGCTCGCCGAGAAGCGATTCAGGTATCGCAATGCGGGCTGCAAAAGCTTGCCGTTTGAGCAGGCAAGTGGTCAAGCGGCAGGCTGACTCACTGGTCTTCGTCGGGCTAGCTACTTGCGATTCTGCTGTCAGCAGCTACCCGG
>DOPG01000483.1 GCA_003513555.1 Rhodopirellula sp.
GTAGATAATTCGCTTTCACCAGGCGGTTGTATTCAGTCAGGGCTTCCAGCAACGGGTGATTGTGCTTGTATCCCGAGAGCTTTCTCACCAAGGTGGCTTGTGTTGTTTTCCGTTGTTTAAGCGATACTGCGATCCGTTGGATGGTATCCCAGTGCTGCGCAATTCGATGCGTGTTAATGGGCTTTTTCAAGCGTAGCTGTATTCTATGGTCTTTGTCTTCCTTGACATCAAACATGTCATTGATCACTTTACCGACCTGGGCATAGCGCGGGGCAAACTGGTATCCGAACAGATCGAGCAACGCGAAATTCACATGGTTCACACCATGGGTGTCGGTTGAGAGCACATCCGGAATAATGTCTGACGTATTGCTCATCAACAAATCAAAGATGTAGTGAGATTCATGCTCGTTGGCACCAATTACCCTGGCATTAATGGCCGTATGATTGGCGATTAGGCTCATAGCAGAAACGCCTTTTTGTGTACCGAAGTATTTCGACGAGTAACGGGTTTTGAACGTCTCGCGCCGGGCTCCGAACTTTTGGCCGTCGGCACTTGCGTGTAAAACATCCTCCTGGATGTTGTAGTGCCTGAAGATGGGCAGCTTGGCGGTCGCGTTATTGATGTTGTCGTTGGCATCATTCAAGGTTTCCAAACGTAGGTAGTTTGCCTGGATGGTGCTGAGCTGATCATAGGTACGATCAGAGATCTGTGCCATACCGTAAATGCCTTGATTGGTTGCATTGCCGACCAGAATTGCCAACAGATCATATTCATGGGAACGGCTTCTGGATTGGGAACCCAGCACATGCGCGAAGCAGTCTATGAAGCCGGTGTCACGATCCACCATGCGCAGTACATCCGCGACACCCGTTGTAGGGATTTGCTGGAAGAAGGGATTGTTGACCAGATGATGTTTGCTGGCCGAAGGTAAGCGCCAGAAGTGTTTACCCTGCGGATTGCGCAAGATGATATTCCGGTTGTCTTCCTGTTCAAGATATTCACCGACCTCGAATAAACGGGTATCCAATTCAGTGGCCATCTGCTTTATCAGTTTCTCAGGCTCTTTGGCCAAATCGGTTAGCTGGCTCTGTTGCAGCAGCGTATATTTATGTTTTCGCCAATGCTCCCCGTCGATCAGATCAGCATCAAGCGCCCGGTATTTAATGACTTCAGGCAGTGTTAGTTGGCCATTCAGGCGATCAGGAATCTGCTGATAGAGGAACCACTCATAACGATCTAACAGGATGTTACCGTCACGATCCAGCAGGTATTCGTGTACTTTTTTCGGTAGAAACCGGGTATCGGCGGTTTGCAATTGGGCCAGGGTGTCGATTTCGCCTTGTGCTTTCGCCAAGGCAGTCGCTAAGTGCTGAGTGCCATCGCTGCCTTCAAAGCGCAGACATCGAAATAACTCTCGCAGTAAACCTTTACGCAGGCTTTCTTTCTCGTCGTAGTATTGCCACATGGCTTCATCGACTGATCGCCGCTGCTCGTTCAAGAAGAGACATACCGATTCCAGATCCTTTTTGGCCAGGAGGTTCAGTGCTTTTTGTCTTACTGTTGCAAACGGTAGTTGCAGATCAATTTCGTCATCAATGAATAGATGGAGCACTTCGGCCGCCTTGCTGACATTTTTGGCCGCTTTTTGCCAATCCTGATACACCGCTTCTTTTGCGTACTCCTTTGCCTTCTGTTTGGTCTGCCTGACATGATGCACAAAACCATCGGCAATACGTTCGAGTGCTTGTTGCCATCGCGTTTGCAAATAGCACAACAAATACAGCCGTTGGTTGCTTATGGTTTGCCGTTTCAGTTTGGCGCCGTAGTAGTCGACTTTCTCCGCCAGGTGTTGTTGATTTTTCTGCGACAGTGAAAGCAGGCTCAAGAGCAGGTCCACTTCTGACATCCAATGCTGGATGTTGCGATAGACAACCAGCTCTTTCTCAAGTTCGGTTCCAGTGAAGTTACGAGCCGATTGTCGCAACTGCCGGAACGGTAGTGCACCTTCGCCGTTTACGAGATCCGCCAGTGCATGCTTAAGATCTTGTGACATTGCACGCTCAAGGCGGTTGGCCATGTCTTCCTGTTCATCTCCCACCACTTGACTGATGATCTTTTGCAGCGTGCTGTAGGCAGGGATCGCTATCTTCTGTCTCGAACAATACTCAATGGCCGCATCGAAGAGGTGTCTTGGAGCCGTCCAGGCTCTGGCTTGCTGGGATAAGTAGGCGCTCAACGCAGCTCCGTGGTCTTTGGCATTCCAGCGCTGGTAGTTGCAGAGTTGGAAAATACGTTGGTAAATCCGTTCGTTCTCTTTTGGCGTGAGATTAAAGGGTCTACAGCCTGGGCCTGGTAGAACGGTTTGATAAACGTATTTGAGGTCCTGCTTGATCTGATGAAAGCCGGGATTCAGCACCACCGGCTTGGCTTTGAAATAGCCCAGCAGTACCACCAGCATGTAACGCTGGCCCCGATGACGGAGGCTTTTAGCGATCGCCAGTTCCTTATCGTTCAGCGAGAAAAAGAAGCGTTGGTCGGCGGAGGTGAAAGCGGGGGGTCCATATAACTCATCTTGTTCTGCCTCGGACAAGATTTGGACACGTTCTTCGAATGCCATGGATTTAGCCCAAAAAGACTAAATCTTACTCAAACAGAGCCCAAATAGGGATCTCGAAAAAAGTAATACCCCTCTGGAGGCCA
>DOPG01000282.1:0-2713 GCA_003513555.1 Rhodopirellula sp.
CTACTGCTGCCATCGAGTTCACCTTGGAAATTGGTAAAATTGGTCCTCCTGAAGAACGCTTGCATTTTTAAAGAACCTGACCGTGATGTTAAAGAAGCAGAAGAAGTTGATTCTCAATGAAGATCATCAGGAAGCCATGCGGCGGGCTGGGCGAGTCAATGGCCAGCTGATGGACTTCTTGCGGCCGCATGTCAAAGCAGGCGTCACAACGCTGTCGATCGACGATTTGGCTCACCAGTGGACGCTCGATCATGGTCACAAGCCGGCAACACTCGGGTATCAGAATTACCCCAAGAGTTGCTGTACCAGTATCAACGATGTGATCTGTCATGGAATTCCCGACAGCTACGAGTTGAAAGATGGAGACATCGTTAATGTGGATATCACAACGATCGTGGACGGCTGGCACGGTGACCAAAGTGAAACCTTCCTGATTGGCGATGTGTCTGAAGAGAAAAGGGCTGTGACGCAATGTGCTTTTGACTGTCTCTATGCAGCGATTGATGCATTGACGCCCGGTTGTCCAGTCAGCGTGATCGGTGAGACCGTGGTCCCTGAAGCTCACCGCCGAGGATTCTCAGTGGTGCGGGAATATGTGGGTCACGGTTTGGGGCGGCAATTTCATCTCGATCCTTCGGTGCCCCATTTCCCGAATCGCCAGAGTCGGATCGATCGACTCTATCCGGGGATGTGCTTTACCGTTGAGCCCATGATTAATGGTGGCTCCCGATACACCCGAAGCGACAAGGTGGACGGCTGGACGGTGCGAACCAAAGACGGTCACCCCTCAGCGCAGTTCGAGCACTCGCTCTTAATGACCGAGGAAGGGCCGGAGATTCTGACGGTAACGCAAGACGGTCCGAAGAAGGGTTTCACGTTCTAGAATTGAATAGGTCCGCAGC
Organism: Rhodopirellula sp.; assembly: GCA_003513555.1. Classification (GTDB taxonomy): domain Bacteria; phylum Planctomycetota; class Planctomycetia; order Pirellulales; family Pirellulaceae; genus Rubripirellula. The sequence continues at coordinate 903 of DOPG01000282.1, forward strand.
GTGTTCCCAAGTTGGGGCCAATTTTTGGGTGAGTTGTTTGCATCGCACACCTAGGCACGGCATTCGCGCCCTGACTGTATCTCCGCTTCTCAGTTCACTTGAAGCTGGGGCCGTGGTTCGGACACCTCACGCAGAACTACGAATAGCGCCATTCACAAGGCTGTGCTTGCGGTGCGGCAATGATCAGCTAATTGTCAATTTATAGAACCGCCCGGCAGTGGTTTTCCTCGGCGGATTCTTCGGCGTGGTTTCTTTCGGTTTTAGCGCATTGATGTCGAGAGTCGAACGTGATCGCACCATCGTTGGCTAGTAGAGATTGGTACCACCGCTCATGGCTGTGGAATCCTAAGTACAGGTGGTGGCAGCTTTTCCAAATAATTTGCAATGGCGGCAGCAGATCGAGGGGCTGCGCTCGATGCCCGACGCAGCAGGGGAGCAATGGACTTCAAGGTCGATTTCAGCTGAGTTGCGTAAACCGGTGAAGGTGTTTTACTTGCTGCCAAGTAGGCCAAGTTTTCCGCGGTGACGCTCATTCCTGATGGGATTGCGCTATCAACGGGATCTTTGACTCTGACGATCAAAGTTGGGTGATCGCTGGAGGTGAAGAAAAAACCACCACTTTGCTCATCGGCGAACAACTCAATTTGTTTGTCCGTGAGTGTGGCCGCCGCTTGCAGCCACTGCTCCTCGCCTGTTGCACGATGCAAAGCGATCAGTCCGGAGACCAGGAATGCGTAATCATCAAGGTAAGCATTTAGCTTTGCCTCTCCCGCAGCGTAACTTCGCAGTAGTCTACCCTTCTCTGTTTTCAATTCTGCGAGTATGAAGTTAGCTGCATCGGCCGCCGCTTTAACGTAGTCCTTGCGGTCAAGAATCCTTCCCGCGTCTGCAAGGCCACAGATCATCAACCCATTCCATGCGGTTAGGATCTTCACGTCGGTGATGGGCCGGATACGTTTGCCGCGTACCTGAAACAGGTGTTTGCGAATTGCCTCGATGTTATGGTTGAGGGTTTCGAAGTTGGTTTCTTGCTCCGATGCAATGGCAGTCAGCGATTTGCCGGGCGCAGGGGCAAAGTATTCACCTTCAAAGTTTGGCTCACCGTTCAACCGGAACACTTTTTTAAAGAGTTCGTAGCCTGGCGTTTCTTTTGACTCCTCAAGTTCTTCTTGGGTCCACCGGTAGAATTTTCCTTCCTCTCCCTCGCTATCAGCATCAAGGGCACTGTAGAAAGCTCCCCCGGGTGCTTTTAGTTCTCGCAGCGTGAAGTCGCAGATGCCTTCTACGACACTGCGGTATTCCGGATTGTCAGTATCTGCATACGCTTCCGCGTAAACGGAAGCCAGTTGGCCATTGTCGTAAAGCATTTTTTCGAAGTGGGGAATTTGCCACAGTCCATCGACGCTATAACGATGGAATCCACCACCAAGGTGATCGTACATGGAACCGCTCAGCATGCCATCAAGAGTCTTGATTAGCATCTGCTTGGCGTTCTTGCGTGCCGTGTCATTGACGGCATCGCTCCGACTGCGATCTAGCAGGAATACGAGGTTGGAGGGTTCTGGAAACTTGGGGCGATTCGGGTCGCGACCGAAACCGCCGTTGATTGGGTCGTATTGCTCAGCGAGTGCGGCACCGACCTGGCTCACCAGACTTTCGTCAAGTCGATCATCATCAGGCTTTTCCTTGTCTGGATTCTGGTTCGCTTTTACAGCGGCGGTGAGGGTAGTTGCCTGTTGCGTGACTGCGTCTCGCTGTGTTTGCCATGCCTTGTCGATTTGGTCCATGACAGAGAGAAAGCCAACCGAGTT
>DOPG01000282.1:2988-6274 GCA_003513555.1 Rhodopirellula sp.
CCATCTGGAAGTAAAAAGACCGACATCGGCCAGCCACCGTTGCCCGAGATCATCTGGACAGCGGTCATATAGATTTGATCCACATCAGGTCGTTCTTCACGATCAACTTTGACGCAGACAAATTTTTCATTCATCTGTTTCGCGATTTCAGGATCCTCGAACGATTCACGTTCCATCACATGGCACCAGTGGCAAGCAGCGTAGCCCACTGAAAGAAAGACCATCTTGCCCTCACGCTTCGCCTTGGCAAACGCTTCCTCACCCCATGGATACCAATCCACCGGATTGTGAGCATGTTGCAACAAGTAAGGACTTGACTCCCGGGCAAGCTGGTTGGTGTGTTTGTGGGGAGCTGTAGGGTTTGGTGTTTGTGCCAACAAAGTTGGGGCGACGAGTGAAAGGCAGACGGCGTTTCGAAACTGTCTATAAAGAGGGAAGCTTAACATTTGTGAGAGTGCTGGCTAAAGAGAATGGGCGTTTTGGTGGCAGGCAAATGGACGTGAGGATGAGCGCCTGACGATGGCAGGAAGACAATAATGTAAGCGGTGGGATCAAATTGGGGGGCAGGAGTTCGAGTTGGGATTTCAAGCGTGAGTGAAAAATTCAATGCAGCGAAGGTGTTTGAAATGTGCGAGGCGGGAAGCAGGGGATGCCCATCTAGGCTGTTAGTGACACTGACGCTGCCTGTGAAATGAATCGCCTTAGAATCTCTCGCCCCTACCCTCGTTTGCTGCTAGTCGTTTCAAGTAATCAGAATAGCTTCCGCCGCCCATTTGGGTGGCGGCTTTGTTGAGCCTCTCAGAGCAAATCCACTGGTTGGAATAGGCTATTTCTTCGATGCAGCCGATCATCATGCCTTGCCGCTCTTCAATGGTTTCAACGAAGTTAGCTGCCTGTAGTAAGGAATGATGCGTGCCGGTATCAAACCAAGCAACCCCCCGTCCGAATACCTCGACTGTTAGTTGTTTCTGCTGTAGATAAAGATGATTGAGAGATGTTATCTCTAGTTCACCCCGGCGGGATGGTCTTATCTGCTTCGCGAGCGTGGAGGCCTGTGCATCATAAAAATAAACCCCCGGAATGGCGTGTGCACTTTTAGGGGATGTCGGCTTCTCTTCAACACTCAATACGTTCCAATCCTTGTCGAATTCCACAACACCGAAACGACTTGGATCTTTGACGGGGTAGCCAAAAATAGTTGCTCCTTCGCGCCGACTGGATGCTTTTTTCATGACGCTTCCGATGGTGTTGCCATAGAGAATGTTGTCACCCAGAACGAGGCATGATGGTGCTCCATCGAGAAATGCCTCACCAATGATGAAGGCATCAGCCAGTCCGCGAGGTTCCTGCTGTACTGCATATTCAAACGCCATTCCGAGGCCTGAACCATCGCCAAATATCCGTTTGAAATTCGGTAGATCATCCGGTGTCGAAATGATCAACACTTCTCTGATCCCTGTTAGCATCAACATTGACAATGGATAATAGATCATTGGCTTGTTGTAGACCGGAAGAAGCTGCTTGCTGCTCGTTGCCGTTGCAGGGTATAAGCGTCTGCCTGCTCCACCTGCCAGAATGATGCCTTTCCTGGTCATGTGGTATCTCCTTTGCCGGGGTTGGAAGGCCGCACAACATGCTTAGTCTTCGTCACGTTCCTGTAGTCTAGTTCGAAAGGAGCGATTCATCACGTAGGCTTTTTCCTTGAGCAGCATTGGTTAGTGGGTCACGACTCATTTGACCAAATGCGGGCATTACGCGAGCTGGCATCTGCTCGGGGCTAATTTCGGCAGGGTGGAACTGTTGCACGGAGTGCTATTTTGAATTTAGCTGACCAAGTTCCGTGGTGGGCGGAGACTTCTGAATGCTCTTAGTTTACTTTGCCGTTCGCTTTTATTTCTTTGCGAGGCTGCCCAAACGCTGGCCTTCCTAGGTTGCACTACGGATAGGGGCCCACCACCAATCATTATCCAGATACCATTTCACTGTCTTGTGCATGCCACTATCAAAGCTCTCTTCTGGTTCCCAGTTCAGATCTTGTTTGATTCGAGTGGAATCGGTTGCGTACCGGAGATCGTGCCCGGGTCTGTCAGATACAAACGTGATCAGGTCCCGGCTTTTCCCCTGAAAAGTCGGACGCAAGGTGTCAAGGATATCGCAGGCTGTCGTTGCGACCTCAAGATTACTCCGTTCCATATTACCCCCGATGTTGTAGGTTTCACCGACTTGTCCATCGGTGAGAACTCTCCAGAGGGCTTTTACATGGTCGTCAACATAAAGCCAGTCACGCACGTTTTTCCCTGTGCCGTATATCGGAAGTGGCTTTCGCTCCAACGCATTAAGAATAACGAGGGGAATGAGCTTTTCAGGAAACTGGTAGGGACCATAGTTGTTCGTACAGTTGGTGATCAGCGTAGGTAGACCATAGGTATGGTGCCACGATCTCACTAAGTGATCACTACTGGCTTTGCTGGCCGCATAGGGGCTATGAGGATCGTAGGCGGTTTTCTCCGTGAATAAGCCGCTATCGCCCAGGGAACCATAGACTTCGTCGGTTGAGATGTGGTGAAAGCGAAAAATACGCTTAGCACGTGTGTCCAGACCGCCCCAGTATTTCATTGCAATCTGAAGTAAGTGATAGGTACCGAGAATATTAGTTTGAATAAATCCAGACGGACTTTCGATTGAACGGTCAACGTGACTCTCCGCAGCCAAATGCATGATTGCGGTGGGACGGAAGTCAGTAATTACTTTGCTAACTGCAGGCGTATCTAAAATATCGAGTTTCTGAAACTGGTAACTCGTCTCCTCTGCCACTTCCCTGAGTGAAGTCAAGTTGCCCGCATAGGTTAGTTTGTCGATGTTGAGAACTTCTGCAAGCTCGTGGGAAACGAGGTAGCGGGTCAGAGTCGAGCCGATGAACCCGGCCCCCCCCGTGATAAGGACGCGAGGCTTGAGAATTCCGGTCTTGGGGATAGTTTCACTAGACACGGTGCACCTGAAGACGTGGGCAATAACCGCTGGAGGGTTGAGGTTTTTACACGGTTGGGTTTGCGTCAATCGATCATGTGAATGTGTTGATGTTGCCTGACGCCGCACTACCAACACCGCTCGTTCCGCATGTCGTCATGGCAAGCAGTACAGTTTGCTATTCATGCACACTGCCTGCCGGACATTCGCTAACTGCAGAATGTTTACCGTGCGATGGCCCAGTATACCGCTAGTTTACAGTATTCAGTCCAGATAGGAGCGAAGAGCTCCGCACCTTCAGCAGGTAGCGAATCTGAAA
>DOPG01000084.1 GCA_003513555.1 Rhodopirellula sp.
GAAGTGCGACCAAGGCGACGCTTGGCTAGCATCCGCTGTAAGCAACCCACGCAGAGGAGCCCTATTAACGCCGCAGCAACGAGCCCGAAATAATCTCGCTGGGATGGGGTTGGCACAGCACCATAGTCACGAATTTGGCCAGTCACGATCAGCCTTCCCAGAAGGTCTGAGAGAAACGTCACACCACCAATGAGAGGCACGACAGCAATCAAACCCGCCACCGGAGAGCGAAACAGATATGCGGTCGCTAAGCCAAGCAACATTAACATTAAGCTGAAATTGGCCAAATGGGCAACGCCCGCAAGACTGAACATCTCGGTCGCGTAGGGTGTCAGAGTACCGGAAACAAGGACCGATCCAGAGATCAATAGCAGCGAAGAAACCAGCCAGCAAATGCTCAAACCAGCAAGTGCAACCAGCATTTTTGAGTCGGCAATCGACTGCCACTGCACTGGAAGTGTTCTGAGCCACGATAGGCTGCCCCGCTCCTGTTCATTGCCTATGAGGATTGCTGGCACACCAAGGGCAAACAGATTTGGCATCAGAATCCAAAACGAGACGAACATGTCCGACACATTCTTCTCACTCATCAAGGGAGAGACGGCGAGCAAAAAGACAAACGCCCCGAAAATACCGGCCACGATCGCCAGCAACAGCGATCGTACCGCCATGGCATCTTTCCACACGAGGTGTCGCATCATTCAATCACCTCTTGTGATAGTGGTTGGTTAACCATTCACTCGCGTCCTATCAGTTTTTGAAACAAATTTGTCCAACAGATGTCATCTTGATTTGGAACGAACCAAGGTGGTCGTTCCGATCGAGACAAAGCATCTAGCTGTTAGTTGAGACGACTCGACCACCATCCGGGGATATCGCCACCGGACGATCGGCTCGAGGATCACAAACGGCAACAAAAATTTCCTCAAGCGTCGCCGGCTGGGACGCTAGATCTCTCGCCCCATGATCGCCTGAATACGCTGCTCGCCAATCGTCAGGTAAACCTTGCACCACCCAACGCATCTGTCTGGCGTTCTTTGACTCGGTCAACACCTGACCTGGAGGCAACGGCAATGTTGCTGACGAATCATCCATCGTTGCAGTAACAGGCGACGTGTTATTTTTCAGATCTTCCAGTGGCTGCACGACTTTTAACTGCCCCTGAGCAAGAATCGCCACCCAGTCGGCCACGCGTTCCACTTCGCTGATGTGGTGACTGCTTAACAATACCGTCCTTCCCAAAGCGGCTAGGTCCACCATCGATTCCAGAAATTGCCTTCGAACCATTGGATCAAGCCCACTCGTTGGCTCATCGAGAATCAACAGCTCAGGATCGTGAGCCGTGGCAAGAGCCAATGCCACCTTGGCCCGCTGACCCTTGCTCATGTTTTTTAGTTTGACACCACCTGGCACGTCAAAACCCGTCACCAATTCATGGTAGCGTTTCGTAAAACCCTCCTCATAAAATGCCGAAGTGAACCAACCGATCTCCTCAGCCGTCATCCATTCGTACATCGCTGGATTATCAGACACATAACCAATCTTGCGACGAATTTCGATTCCTGCCTTAGCGCAGGACTGCCTCAACACAGTTGCAGAACCCTGATCCGATTTTAAAAAACCGGTCAAGATGCGGATCAGCGTAGTCTTTCCGGCACCATTCTCGCCCAGTAATGCAAAGACAGTCCCAGACGGCACCTCAAGGCTGACACCGTCCAACGCTTGGGTCTGGCGGAATGACTTGGATACATTCTCCAAAGAAATGACCGACTCGTTCATTAAATTATCCTCGCCGAAGAAACAGAGATGCGACCACCAATCACGACTTTTTCTCCTTGCCAGTCGTTACCGCTTGCTGCGCCAGTTCGTTTTCAAAAAGATCGCGTAATTCAGCAGGCGACATGCCTCCAACCAAGGCATCTGCCAAGGCTCGGCGTACAGCATCAGCAACCAGCGAGTTGCGTGCCTTGGTACAACGATTCACTGAGTCACGCCGAACTACCATCCCCCGGCCACGGAGCGGTTCAAGCACAAGATCACTTTGCAATTCCTGATAAGCTCGGGCGATGGTATTGGGATTGATTGCCAAGTCTTTCGACAACTGCCGCACACTGGGCATCATCTGCCCACCCACCAACACACCATCGGCGACCGCCAGTTTCACCTGCCGTACGATCTGTTCGTAAATTGGCACTTCGCCGTTGGGATCTATTGAAAAATACATAACAACCTTCATGTGTACCAGCATATTAGTACACCAGAACGCAAAACCCGTCAAGCGTCAAAATCCGGCTTTCCATTCTTCACGCCGCCCTTTATCTGCATCTCTACCTCCGATCGATCGCCGTGCGACCAAGCAGCAAGGCCACGACGAACAAGTGATATTTGCGTTGTCCGCTCGACGGCGTTCAAGAGCTCGACGCGGACCGCCACGACCGCCTCATCGGCTACAATTCAAGTCGATTACAACTTGTCGTAAGGGCACACAAATGCGAATCATTCTGCTGAGCGTTTTTCTATTTTCAGGCATCCTTTCTGCGAGAGCAGCTGAGCTCTCATGGTGGCAATTCCTTGGCCCACACGGCACCAATAATGCCGACACAACCGACTTGCCCTTGGATTGGAATGATAGACAGGGGGTGGCATGGAAAACAGCAATCCATGGGCGAGGTTGGTCGTCCCCTGTGATCCACAAGAATCAGGTGTGGATGACCACCTCAAACGTTGACGGAACGCAACTGTATGCCGTTTGCGTCGACCGAATTACGGGACAGATCATTCACGATCGCAAAATCTTTGAGGTGAACAATCCTCAAAAAATCAGCAATGCAAATACTTATGCCACGCCAACGCCGGTAACAGATGGCGAGCGTGTATTCGTACATTTCGGGACGTACGGCACTGCCTGCCTGAATCCGGAAACAGCCAACATCATATGGAGTCGTCGTGATTTGAAATGTGATCATGAAACGAATGCAGGTCCAGCAAGTTCACCAACGCTCGTTGGTGAGAATCTTGTTTTTCACGTGGATGGAAGAGACGTGCAATACATCATTGCCCTCTCTAAAGTCGATGGAAAAACCGTCTGGAAAACCCAGCGATCCTTCGACTATTCAGACGTGCCTGTCAATCAGCGGAAAGCCTACAGTATGCCAGGTGTCATTCAGACCAGCGCAGGAAAACAGATTGTCAGTACTGCTGCACAAGGTGTCTATTCCTATGATCTCAACGGTAACGAACAGTGGCGGGTCCGTCACAAAGGTTGGTCGATTTTTCCTCGGCCAATTGGCGGCAATGGAATGGTGTTCACCATTGTCGACCGCGACTACCCCGAATTATGGGCCATTCGCGATGATGGCAAAGGCGATGTCACCACGACACATGTGGCTTGGAAAGTAACTCGTGGTATGCCCGCCAGATGCACGCCGCTGCTCATCAACGAACTGCTTTACCTGGTCAATCACGAAGGAATCATGACCTGCCTGGAATCAGCAAGCGGCAAGGTCGTGTGGAAGCAAAGATTACCGGGCAAATACTCGGCGACTCCCATTTACACCAACAAACGAATCTACCTTTTCAACGAAGAAGCACATTGCACTATTATTGAACCAGGGCGAAAGTTCCAACCAGTGAACGAAAACTCCCTCACTCCCCAGCAACTGATGGCCACACCCGCAGTCGACAGCAACGCTTTCATTGTCCGAACCGCTGATTTTCTATACCGGATACAAGATGGTGCAAAGCGAAAAGAAAATCCCGCGGACAACAACGAATTTGTCGGGTCATGGGACATAGGTCGCCCAGCGTCCGGAGGTAAAGCAAAGTTTGTCATGACTCTGAAAGCTGATTACTCCGCTGCAAAAAGTCATGTTCCCAACGCCACGGGTCAATGGAAAATGGTCAATGGTGAAGCGCGTATTGTCTGGAGCGATGGCTGGAGAGATATCATCCGCAAGGAAGGGGAGATTTTTCGCAAGATTGCCTTCGGCCCCGGCACAGACTTTGATGCATCTGCAAACAACACGGACAGTGCTCATAAAAAATAAAACTGTCGAAAACAACATGTCGCCTGATGAGTCAACTCAGGTACACGTGAAATTCATTCAAGCAAATGATCATAAGATAATGAGATACTTTACTGAGTCTTCGATATCCAGTCTCTCAAACTCAATCTGTCCTCAAAACAAGTTCATGATAAGTCGCCTGATCCACAACAACACCCCGACTTTTTCTCTGCTTCTGCTTGTTGCTATGTCAACTACAGGTCCCGCGGTCGCAAAGAGTCCACTCCCAGACGAACTGCAACGAAGTGAATCGATGGAACGTGTCACGACACTCTACGCAGCACAACTAGGCACGGCAAACACACCTCAGGAAAAAGCAACGCTGGCAAAACGAATCATTGCTGAATTAGGCACGCACAAAGAATCTTCTGATCGATTCGCCATTCTGCGACTATCACTTGACCTGAGCCGTAGTTCTGAAGATTGGGAAACTGCAATTAACATCGTTCGCCTGATGCAACAGGAATTTGAGATTGAAGCCCAAAACGTGGAGCGTCAACTGAAAATCCTAAAGGACAAGAAAAAGGCAGCAGGTAAGATGCGAGTCGAATTTTCGGAGGAGAAAAAATCCACTTCCCAACGCCGATCAAGCCAACAATTGACTTGGCCAGAGGACAGTGAGCAACTAGTCGTCGATCTGGAAACACCATACGAAGCGGCATCTCTGGGTGCATCCGGAGATGTGATTGTCTTGCTGCTCACACTGCAGGACAAGCTTGCAATTTTTGATGTGAATCTAGGGAAAATCACAAATAAACTTCCATTGGAAAACTCAAATGTGAAGTTCTGTGTTGGTTCCGACTCAATCTACATTGCCTACCCCGACACCAACACCATCGAGCGGTGGAGCTTGAAAACCTACAAAAAAATGAGCAGCAGCAAGCTGCCTTTTCAGAATGCCATCGAGAACTTGGTGATCGGTCGCAACACCAACGGACCGATATTGGCAGGCGCTGAACGAGAATCAGGTGTATTTCTTGACGGTAAGTCGCTGCGCCCAATTGCCACGCGAGTTTTTGATCGGCAGTATCAGCCCGTTGGCCAAATACCCGGGGGTGGGCCGACAATCCGCACACGAGCCAGTGCCAACGGCCGCGTTTTTTCTACTTGGGGAACCAGCGGATCACCAGGCGGATTTCGCACGTTGGTTCTGAAAGGCAATCTCGTCGATACATACTACGCCCACGACACCATGGGTTACATCGCACCTAATCCCATGGGTGACCTGATGTATACAGCAAAGGGAATCTATACGAATCAAACCAAACAATACGCTGCAAACAAAGCGCTTCACGCCCAGAGCTTTTTTGTTCCTGCTGTCGACAGCGATTACTCCGTCAGTCTTGTCAGAAGCGACAGGACTGACGGGGCTTCATCTGCACGTGCCAATATCCACATGCGTGGTAATCCGCAGCCCATTCAAACGCTGCCCAAGATCGCCTTTCGCCCTGGTGGATACGGTGACTTCCACAATCGTGATCTCATGCCGCTTGATCTCAGGATCTTCTTATATGCTAAACGGGGCTTGTTGATTACTCTGCCAGAAACGAATCGACAGATTGTATTGCATCGAGTTGAGGGGCTTGATTCAAAATAAGTTCCCAATCTGGTTAATGATAACGCACCGGCAAACCCGCAACACAGACCCACTATGATTCTGTTGCAGCCAATGAAGAGCTTAAAACTTCCTCGACTGCACCTCGATCATGTCCCTTTCCTTTGAACCGCCTGGTTCTGTTCTTCACCCAAACCACGTTTTGAAGGCGTTACAAATCTGCCGATCACACTTTTAATTTTGTCACATCATCAAGTAAACGTTTTGATTTTTGCGTATTTCAACTTGAACCAATCTATGTGTATCCGCGATGCCAAATTTGATTAATGCTATTCCACAAGGCCCAGTTGATATTGTTGGTGATGTGCATGGTGAAATCGACCCATTACTGTCGTTAATGTATCAACTCGGATACGACGAAGTCGGACGTCACACTGAAAATCGCAAGCTTGTGTTTGTGGGTGATCTGACAGACCGCGGCCCGAACAGTATTGCCGTTGTTCAACTGGTCCAGGAGTTGATTGAAGCTGATCGGGCACAATGCACACTTGGCAACCACGAACTGAACATCCTTCTTAACCAACGCAAACACGACAATGGTTGGTTTTTTGGCGAAGAATACTCGGAAGACGGCCACATCGTTCCCCAAGTACTCGCAACCACTGCGGATCGTGAACGGATGATTCAACTTTTCCGAACCCTGCCCATCGCACTGCATCGCGAAGACCTGCGTGTAATCCACGCTTGCTGGCACTCACCGATGATCGCGTCACTTGAACGAACCGAAGACGCGATCACACTTCTTGGCCAGCATGCTGACCTGATCGCAAAGAACAGCGAACAATCCAACCTGGATCAGGTTGATATTTCGCTGGCACATCAAAACCAGAATCCTGTCCGAAGATTAACATCAGGCCCAGAAGAACGTGTTC
>DOPG01000345.1:0-11281 GCA_003513555.1 Rhodopirellula sp.
GGAGTAGTTGCCCTGCCAGTCCAACGGCGGTGACCTAAATCAGGTCTCGCAGTGATTTCAATGCCAGCGGTTCTTTGGTCGCCATCGGTTCACCGTACTTGCGGTTGATCAAACGCCCCCAGTTGGCAGCGTCATCACGAACGCGATCGATCATCGTTGGTGGTTCTGTGGGGCGACCTTCGACGAACTGACTTTGGTAGGCGAGCACTGATTCCAGTTTTTGGTCCCAGTGGTCGCTGATGTCGATGATCCAGTCGGGTTGCACTGCCAAACGTAAATGGATGCAGAAGTAATAGTAGATCCGCTCGGGGTGAAAACGCTCACCCGGCATGTCTGTTTTGCTGAGCTTAGACCAGAAACGGGCTGCTTCGACCAACTGTGTTGCGGCAACGTGGTCTGGATGGGCATCTTCCCAATAGGGGGCAAAGATCCAACGTGGTTGGAGAACACGAAAGTAACCCGCAATCAGTTCACGTGCTTCAAGAGTCGGCTCCAACTTTCGGTTGGGCAAACCGGCGTTGCCGCGCCACGCGACACCCAAGGTCTCTGTAGCCTTCAGTGTTTCCTGTCTTCGCCTTGCTTCGCTGCCGTGAGGTGTGGGCTCGCCACTGGTCAGATCAAGAATTCCAACTCGCCAACCTTCCGACACCATTTTTAAAATGGTACCCCCCATGCCCAGTTCAGCATCGTCGGGGTGCGGTGCAACGACCAGGAAATCGAGTGCACGGTCAATGGTCAACTGGCTTGGTCGCTCATTGTGAATGGTTACGTTCACTTGATTGCAAGCTCAGTTCCGTGCCTTGAGCAGGCTTTCGACTGCTTCGACGGGGATGGGGATACCGCGCAGAGTCCCTTCGAGAACGATGTTCTCTCCGACAACGCCTTGGAATGCTGCAACAATCATGCGACCGCGCCGGTTCTTGATCATTTTGACCATCAGGATCAGTTGGTCACCGGGCGTGACCACGCCGCGAAAACGAACGTCGTCCAAGCCACCGAAGCCGACCATTTCGGCTCCCAACAAGTCATGCTTTTGCGTGAAATAGCTCGATAGCTGTGCAACCGCCTCAAGCATGACAACGCCGGGCATCAAAGGCATGCCGGGCATGTGGCCGCGAACCCAAAATTCGTCGTCCGTGATTTCTTTGAGAGCAGCGCATGAGTTCGAATCGAGATCCTCATACAGGATCGCGGTCAATTGCTCCATTTCAAAACGCTGCGGATTCATTGCACGAATGCCTTCAATGTCGGCGATCGGCTTCTCTAAATCCAGCAATGCAGGGTCGATGATGAATTTGCTCTTATCCACCGTTACCCTCAGGTTTTCACCTTTTTACGTTTTGCTTTTCGAGCTTTGGCACTGGCCGGACGACGACCATGGTTTGCTTTTTTAAGTTTGTGTTGAGGCTTAGCCATCGATGCACTATCAGAATCAGAGGGAGACACCGTCATATCGACGGTTCGAAACGGAGTTGGATTGTCTACCGCGACTAGGACGCCGAATCAGGCCGACGACCGCGGACGCAGCAAAATAGCAGGTTTTGCCCGCGGCGGGTAGGTACTTCTCGCCGCAGAGATAAAGGTCACTCATCCACAGGGCGGATTGTTCGGGACGGTTGGGACATTTCAAGTCGTGCTGGTTTTCCGAAATCAGATGAAACAGGGGACTTGTGCCTTGGATTCCCCCTGGACGCCTGCAAACAGTGCCAAAAATATCATGAAAATCAGCTAATATCTTCTTGGTGTGCCTAATCGCGAATGTTGGGAAGGCGAGGCCGGGCCGGGCGTTACCGCTTGCCCGCCCCGCGAGATTTGTTGCTCTGGCTGAGGATGAGCCGTTTGATAAGTCGCCGCGGGCGAAAACTCCGGGGCGAGGGTTGTCGGTTGGGGGATTGCCCCCGCGCCCGCCGTCGAATTGAGTTGGCCAGATTGACCAGGGAGGACTGCCGGATTCTCTTGCCCCAACCGAGTGCCTGGATTGAATGCTGCCGCAGCGGTTGCTGGGTTCATGCCATATTTACCGCTGAAACGGATCGACGGTGGAACCATCGGGATCGTGACCTGAGACAACCCGGTATCACCACGGCTTTGACGTGTCGCCTCCGCTTGGACTTGCTGGTTTTGGTAATAACCTTGAATCGCTTCGGTTGCCGTTGGTGGAAGAGCTGTTGGCTTGGGGCGGTTCGGCGAAGATACAATGTTTCGAATCGCCGTCAGGTTGGTGATAGGAGTCGTCATTCCAAAGGCACGCTGTGATGTGCCGTCGGCAAGTGTTGCTGATGCAGCTTCGCCTGGAATAGCACTTGCGGTGGGTGCATTCAAAGCTAGCTGGTTCACTGCTGGTGATTGCAGGTCCATGTGAGACGGTTGATTTTGGGCGGCCCGTACAACGTTCGAGTAGGTGCTTGCCGGTCCGCCTGCCAGGATCACGTTTTCGAGGGAGTTGTTTTTCGGCGCGTTGGTGTCGCGGTCATTTTTGCCGACGCTGCCAACATTGGCGACTAGCTGCCCCGATGCCGGTTGGGGCTGTGTCTTGGTGTACCTGGTGACTTCACCGCAACCTTCGGATACCCATGCGAGCCAGTACTGTTGCAATTCGGCCAGCGAGTTATAGCCATAGTGCTGGCGGATGTTATCAGTCCATGAGGGGTTTCGCATGTAGCCTTCCAGGAAGTTGATGAAGGTGCGAGGACCTTGTTGGCTGATCAAAAAGCGACATACCGAATACCCTTGTGCGTACATGGGCAGCACATCGTTGGGGTACTCTTTTAGCAGGAATAGCTGGTTCATCGCGATTCCGCGCCGAGATCGCAGGAACTCCTGAAGTTTAGCTTCGTGTTTTTTTCGTTCAGCTGTGTGTTCCACGGTCGTACAGATTCCTTCGTCTGCCCAGCGAGGCAGAGGGCGACCGAAATGGGTTGCCAGAATCGTGTGTGTGATCTCGTGGGGCAGCACAGAGTCAAGGATTCGCTGCGGCGTTCCAATGACCTCCATTTGAAAGTCACGAACGGGGGCAGGGTTGTACGTTGTCACACCCTGTGCTGCTAAACGCGGTCCTGATACAACGCGAATCGGGCATGGTCGGGGCCAAGGGGGCAGGGCCTTGCCGAGCCAGTGCAACGCCAAGTCGCGGCGATAACGCTCAGCAGCGTCGGCAACCGCTTCGGCAAGCTGTGGAGTGGGGGCCTGAATGATGAAATTCTGCGTGCGGCGACTGGCTGCGTTGGCTGTGCTGTAACACACGAACAGCAGACAAGTTGCGATCCATCCCAATAAAAAACGTCGATGACGACAAACGGCATCCATGCCGGCTCGCTCCCCTTGGTTGACTGGTGGTGTTGGCTTGTGACACGTCCTTGTGTGACATTCCAACCGAAATTCATGCTGCGTAAGGCAGACGCTGCTGCCCGACGCCTGCCCAGTTTGGTTCACTGAGCCCGTCTGAATCACTGCCAGAGGAGTTTAAGCAAATTACCCGATTCGCCGATAGGTTGATCCTGGGGCTTTTGGTTGGCTAGGTGGTTTTGGCTGGGCAGGGAGCTTCGGGTCCCGCAGGTTGCATTACGCGCGAGTCAACGGAACAGTTGCTCGAGGAACTGGGGTAGGTAGTGCCGCCAGACAGGCCAGCTATGTCCACCCTGTGTTTCCTCGTATTGGTAGGGGATGGCTAGCCGGGCGAGTTCACCAACAAACTTACGATTGCGTTCCAGTAGCGAGTCGTCGACTCCGCAGGCAACCCAGAGTAATTTCCGCTTGTCATTCGCATCCGAACGGGTCCCCTGAGCCAACTCGGGGTGGTCTTCCTTCAAAGTGCCCTGTGGGGCGGCTGCACTAAACGCGCCAACCCATTCGAACAGTTCTGGATGTGACAGGCCTGCATGGATCGCCTGACCACCGCCCATTGATAATCCAACGACAGCCCGTTCAGCAGGTGTCTGAGTGACTTTGTAATGTTGTGTGAGTAAGGGAAGCAGATCATCGACCATGTCAGCTGTCATGGCTCGATTGTTGCGCGTGCCATAATCTTTGGATTTTCTTTTTTCCTCGAGCGGAACTGGATGCCCATACGGCATGGCAACCAGCATGGGGGCGATCTTTTTCTGGTGGATCAGGTTATCGAGCATTTGATGTGCCCGCCCGACCTCGGTCCAAGCCGTCTGATCATCACCGTTACCGTGAAGAAGAACCACGAGCGGGTAGCCGTCCGCTGCCTTCAGGTTGTAGCCCGGTGGCGTGTAGATCACGGCATTGCGGGGTCGGCCAGAGGTTGTTGATGAGTAGATGTGATGATGCAGCGTGCCGTGTGGGACTGCTTGCTGTTGTGTCAGTGGCACGACCTGTTCGGCTTTGGCTAGGACTTCCACCATGCTAGCGCAGTTAAGCCATTTCTTGATTACACGATTCCTCGGGTCAGTTACGCGGACGCCATCGATGTCGAACGTGTATTCGTGGATCCCAGGGGTGAGGGGTTCGGTTTGATGTTCCCACACACCATCCTGATTTAATTCCATGCGGCGGGCACGATTGGCGACCCGAACTCGGACTTCACTGGCATCGCTTCCTGTGACGCGAAAGGTGACGCTTTGATCCTGGTTGACGACAGGCGAAACGACATCCCGATTGCTGCGGGCTGGCTGGCGACTGTTGCGCTGCACTTTTCGTTCAATCGCAGAAAAATCAAACTCCCGCACGTCGGACGGGAAATTGTGTTTCAGCAGCCACCATTCTTCGGTGAAGTTGGCTTTCTCGCCGGGGCGCAAGTTTTCTGCCGGGCCAATGGGTTCCACTTCGACCATTTCTCCATCGGGGTACCAGACAGAGGCGGTCAGTGCAGCAAATTCGTTGTATGCCCGTTGGGGAAAGGTACGGTAGCGTTTTACAAATAGTTGGTCGGTGGGGGCGAGGTACGCAAGCCAACCCGCATGAGAATCAAATCCCAATTTTGGGGATGCGGGTGGGCCTGTGACCAGCACTGCTTCATCGGTGACCAGAATGTTCGGGTCTTCGGCATTAATGGTGATCGACTCACCTTCCCGATACAGCACAAACCCTTTGGGAAACCTGCCTCGCGGAGATCTGGGAACTACGGCGATGCCACCGCCAATGGCAAAGGTTCTGCTCCAGTGGCATAGGCTCACTGACAGGTTTGATTCGTTCGCGATGGTCTGTGTGCAGACGAGGCGTGAAGATTCTGCGTCCAGTAGAAAATCCCGCGTCAGACGCACTCCAGACTCTTCGTCGAATTCACTGGTCAATCGGGCGGATCGGTCTCCGGTCAGCTCTCCTTGCCACGGGCCCTGCCACAGAATACGCCCTCGCTTTACCATTTTCTCTGGTCCAATATCAAAGCGGCCTGCAAGCATTTTTCCGCGTTTGTTTTCTTTGGTGGCTCTCCAACCCTCAGAGCCAGCTGGTAGATAAAGAACGTTCTTTCCGTCAACTGAGTATTCAAGAACACGGCCGCCCGCCGCGGGGCAGAGCACGACGCGGGTTTTAGCGTTGCTGAGTTCAATGCAATTGTCGTAGCCGTAGTAATCCACGATTTGGGCACCCATGTATGTCGAATTTGAATACGCTGAGTTTTGGGCATTACTGATGTTGGGAATGGTCATGCAAATCAGAAAGAGGGCTGATAGTTGAATGGCTGAAAAAAGGTACACGGGCTCACGCTCTTTTGGGGAAATATCGAGAGGTGCGGGTGGGTTGAATGGTCTTGTTTTCAAGTCGTTCAGCGGCTGTGATCAAAAATGAATTACAAGATTACTCCGGCTTACTGTGACAGTAATGGGAGGGGGACATCGAATACTTGGTTGAGGATGCTTTGAATTGGCTTTGCGAAATGTGCCCACTTCACTGTTTTCTCTCAGCTTCGTGTTCGTTTTACTTTGCCTGTTTCTGCAATCAAGCCGTTAAGGCAGGCTTTTGGTCCGCGTGGAATGGTGGGGGCAGCGATAGTTTCTACCATGAATCATTCGTTTGGGCGAAACACGCTAAGTGCCATAATGCCTATTTATAGGTTTGCTGCCTTAATCAGCATCCGCAGTAGGGCTGTTCATTTCTTTAAGAGTAGGCTCGTGCGCCAGACTCAAGCTACGTGTTTGAATCAGGCGTATTACGAGATAAGTCAACAAGCCAATGGGACCCAGTAGAAAAGTGAGGATCAGTGACGGGATCACTAGCAGATGGTGGATACCATGGCGACGCGAATCACGTACTTCCCAGCATCCGATAAAGAGGTCAAAGACGAGGTAGTGGATCCACCCTGCCAAAACAACCTTGGGGTCTGCGAAGAATTGGACCACTCCCGCTAGCGATGTGAAACTGCCCTCGGCGTTGTTAAAGTCAGAAACGACCAGATACAGGTATGCCACGGCCAGTAATCCACATAGCACGACTGGGATTAACAGTCTTGCGAAAATTGGAAACCGAGGGGTCAGGATAAGAACGATCCAGCCCACTGCAGCGGTGTTGTTGCAAAGCAGGAAAACAGTTTCGGGAGTCAAGGATTGGGTGCCATTTGGTGATAGAAACGAATCGTGAACGGTAAGTAGTCAAGGTTTGGTCAGGTGGTAAGGGGTGGCCAGGGGAGGATGTCGATGAAGCCTGTTGGCTATTTCAGGCGATGGTTTCATGCATGGCAAATGAAGTAGCTTATGGGGCGTGAACTATCTGTTTTTTGTACCGGTCAAGACCCCGCAATGAATCCCCGTGGGAACGACTGTTTCTGTGCTGAGGCCCGCATCATGCAGCCACGATTGATATTCTTGTGCACTGTAGGCACGACCCTCGGTTAAGGAAAACAAGGCAGCGGAATAGAGAGCGATGGGCAGTGGTCCATCAAGCTCGTCATTAAGAAACACATCGTGAATCAGAATGCGGCCACCTGGTGCAAGTGCGGCAACGCAACGCTCGATAAGTTGCTGGCACTCTGGGACATCCCAGTCGTGTAGAATGTTCGAGAGCAGGATTACATCGACGTTTGAGGGGAATGTATCGGCAAACATATCACCCGCGACCAACTCGACACGGTCTCGGATTTCGTAATCCTGAGCCAAATCATCGGCTACTTTTAAGACCTCCGGTCGGTCAAACACGATCGCATTGAGTGTGGGATGCTTTTCCAGTAACGCATAACTGTAGATGCCTGTTCCGCCACCCAGGTCCAAAAGGCGGCCATGTTCGGGCAGTGAGACAGCGTGTGCAAGTGCCGGCGCTACGTTTTTGGCGCGGCCAGCCAAGGCCAGGGTGAGGTGTCGGGCTGACTGTTCCGCTTCCATGGCTGATTCCATGCCATCCCGGTAAATGAACGCAGTGCCACTGCCCGAACCATCGCTACCCAAAGGCTGATTCGATTTTAATAACTGGACCATGCCCATCACTCCCGGCGATTGTGCGGCAAGACCGACGTAGTGTCCCACATCGAAATATCCGCCGGGGACCAAGTGTTCTCGTGCCAAGTCGCTGGGTGTGAGTGTGCCGTTGGTTTCGTGAAGCAGGTCCATGGCACGCAAGGCAGTGATTAGCACAGTGGCCGGCCGAGTTTCGAGGTGCAGTGCTTCCGCTAAAGCGTCAAACGAAAGCGGCTTACGTTCCAGTCTGCCAAAAATGTCAAAATGCGCGATGGCTGCGGTTAGGAGCTCCGAGCCATAGCTGCCCCGGAAATATTCAAAGATCGGGGTGGGGTCGGTGTTGGGCGGATTGAGAGCAGAGCGAGGCATGGAATTGCAACCTTGGCAAGCGGGTTCTAAACTTCGAAGGTTGCAGAGGTTTTAAGCGTCAGAAACAAAAATTAGAAGAGACCTGTGAGAATTTGGCATGCAAGAAGCAATCAAAGTGAGTTTGGTCCGTTGTGCGACAATGCCACTGAAACGTTCCGAAATGGCGAGTGCCACGTTGCTCCCAGCGGCAATTGCGGAAAAAACAATCGCGACTGTGCAGCAGAAATTAAACGCTAACGAAGCAAAAGGATTGCATCTGGCTGCAGCACATCCTGAGCATGGTCAGGTGACTTACTTGCAGGAGGTGACCGAGGGTGGTTTTTTTGTTTACGTCGGTGAGCCGGATGCATTGCAAGAGTATTGGTTTGGAGTCGGGGATTGGGTCGCGTTCAATGATGACGCTGGGTCGGGGCATGCATCAAAAATTGGGCCTGATGGATGCACACGGACATTCAGGATGCTGCGTGGGCACCTTTCCTGATTTGAAGTTTGCCGATTTCAGGTTGAGATGAGCATGATCTGCTAGGCTTGGTCAAGAATGCGGGTGGACGCTTTCGATTTGTGAACTGAAAATTGATTTGCCCTGTGAATGCACGATCGCATGCATTGGCCAAGTTTAAGTTGCATCCGCTTTATCCCTTCAACAGGATCCGAAATTTGAATCAGTCATCGCTTGTGAAGTCTGTTGTGATTTTAAGTTTGTTACTCGTCATCTTTGGCGGTCGACTTCAAGCACAGGACTCGGTTTCGGCATCCGCGAAAGAACGCCCCAATATCCTTTGGATTACGGCCGAGGATATGAGCCCAACTTTGGGCTGCTACGGTGATTCGTTCGCTACCACGCCCAATGTTGATCAGTTTGCTTTGGAAAGCGCACGTTATACGCATGCCTTTGCGACGTCTCCCGTTTGTTCGCCTTCACGTGCATGTTTGATCAATGGTTGCATGGCCCCCTCGCAGGGGGCGCACGCAATGCGCTCGCAGATTCCGATTCCTGCTTCGTTGAGTGGTTTTCCTGCTTTGCTGCGTGAAGCTGGCTACTACACCACCAACAACGTGAAGACGGATTACAATTCTGGCGCCGAAAGCCGGATCACGGAAGCTGCTTGGGACGAGTGCAGCGAGCAGGCGGATTGGCGGGGGCGAGGGAAAGGTCAGCCGTTTTTTTCAGTGATCAATTTGATGGAAAGCCATCAGTCCCGTTCGATGGTTTGGGCATACGAACAGTTTCAGAAAGAAGTGCAGTCGCACTTGTCGACCAACGAAATCCACGATCCGCATCTGGTTCCTCTGCCACCTTATTATCCAGACACTCCTCTCGTTCGAAAAACCGTTGCACGGTACTACGACTGTGTGACGCGGATGGACCAGCGAGTGGGCCAAATTTTGGCTGAATTGAAAGCCGATGGTTTGTACGAAGAGACGATAGTTTTCTTCTATTCAGACCACGGCAGCGGAATGCCTCGTCATAAACGCGCACTTTTGGACAGTGGTATGCGGGTGCCGCTGTTGATTCGGATTCCGGCGAAGTATCAAGGCATGTCGCGGAACGTTGTTAGCAAAGGGGATGTTTCGCGTCTGGTCAACTTTGAGGATTTTGGCCCAACCGTCCTTAGCTTGGCAGGGTTCGATAGGTTGCCGTCCCACATGACGGGGCGTGCCTTTCTGGGGCCGCTTGCTACTTCTCCACGCCAGTATGTGTTCGGGCATCGTGATCGTGTCGATGAGATTATTGACATGGCAAGAAGTATTCGTTCGCAGGACTATCTTTACATTCGTAACTACATGCCGCACCTTGGGTACAACCAGCAAGGAGCTTGGATTGATCAGGCAGCTGTAAGGGGCGAGTTTTATAAGTTGGCTGACTCCGGCAAGGCCTCGCCAGCGCAGGATCAGTACCTATCAAAGACTCGGCCACCTGAAGAGTTGTATGACTGCGTTAAGGACCCGCTGAATCTAAACAATCTCGCTTATTCGCTCGAGCATGAAGCCACCGTCATGGCAATGCGAGAGCGACTACAGCGACATCTGCTTGAGACCCGTGATTTGGGCTTGGTGCCCGAACTTGAATTATGGAGGCATGCAAAGTCAATGCCGCCCATGCAGTGGAAGTCCACGGAACAATTCAATCCTGAAGCCGTTTTGGCGGCTGCAGAGTTGGTTGGGGCCGATGATTACGAAGCGATCGAAAAGACGCTAGGCGATCAGGACCCAGCCATTCGTTATTGGGGAGCCGTGGCTTGTAGTGCAGCGGAGGCTCTACCTGAAAGCTTGCTGGAACAGCTTCGCCCGCTATTCGACGATCCATCCAAGGCGGTTGCGATCGAAGCAGCCAATGCGGTCTCGAGACATACTGGTGATGCCGTAGCGATGACAGCGTTGACTCGCTGGTTTGATCATGATGATCGTACTGTCGTGCTGCACGCTGCACGCGCCGTTGAGTTGCTGGCAGACCCTCGCTCCAAAGAAGCTGTTCTCGCCTTGGCACAACGCTATCAGGACGAACCGGGCGACTTGGCCTGGTTCATTCGTTTTTCAGCGAGTGGATATCTGAGTCGTCAAGAGTAAGAATCTCCATGGCGAAGGAAAGGGATCTTTCCGTTCGCCTGTTCTCGACTTTGACTTGCAGCAGTGCTGTCGGTGCAAGATCTCCGATTCATTCTACCTCGGGCTGGCCGAACACTCACTTGCAGGCAATGATTACCGTTGATTGCGAAGCTGATCGAATTGATCACGCATTTCCTGCAATTCACGCTGTAATTGATCGAGCCGCTGGTTGACGGCGTGAACAGCCCGGTGTGATTCTTCGATCAGATGCTGAATCTGGTTGTTTCCGGGGTGGTTGTTGTGATCGTTATGCTGGTGGAGCTGCCTTTCCAACTCTTCTCCGCGGCGTCTTGTTTCGTCAGCCAGGTCCTCCATACCGGCCTCGTCGAGGTGATCAAACGCAATGCGTAGCAGCTCGAGTCGCTTCTCAATTGGCATGTCCGGACCTTGTCGTCGGTCATCCCGGTTGGGGTGATGATTTTCGTGGTCATGATTTCGGTGTGGAGCAGCTTCACCTTGGTTATGTTGCTGATGATTGTGGTGCTGCTGGTGGTTCGCTCTGGGATGCTCCCCAGTATCGATGTGGTGTTGGTGTGACATCCTATTTGCCCGTTCCCGGATTTCTTCCAGGCCTCGTTGAATCTCCATTAGCTGGGGGTGGTTTTCTGGAAATTGCTGAGCCGCCTCCGCGTATGCTCTGCGTAAACGTGCACGTTCTTCTTGGAGTTCTCGGGCCGCTTGTTCACCTTGCCCATGCTGTCCATGCGGTGCACGCTCTTGCATTTCACGCCGGCGTTGCTGTTCTATTTCGTGACGCTCACGGTCCACCATCTCTCGTCGTTCAGGTCCGCCTTCCTCTGGGCGTTGCCGCTGTTCCATTTCACGCCGACGATGTTGTTCCATTTCGTGGCGTTCACGGTCTACCATCTCTCGTCGTTCAGGTCCGCCTTCCTCTGGGCGTTGCCGCTGTTCCATTTCACGCCGACGATGTTGTTCCATTTCGTGGCGTTCACGGT
>DOPG01000345.1:11546-15167 GCA_003513555.1 Rhodopirellula sp.
GTTCCATTTCGTGGCGTTCACGGTCTACCATCTCTCGTCGTTCATGTCCGCCTTCCTCTGGGCGTTGCCGCTCTTGCATTTCACGCCGACGTTGCTGTTCCATTTCGTGGCGTTCACGGTCCACCATCTCTGGTCGTTCACGTCCGCCTTCCTCTGGGCGTTGCCGCTGTTCCATTTCACGCCGTTGTTGTCCTTCCCGTTCTCGTTGTTCGAGTTGACGAGTGATCTGTTCAATCAATTTCTGCTCGGCCTGCCTGTTTTCCTCACTGTTTCGAGTTTGTTTTGTGAGTTGCTGATCCTTTGCCTCGGCAAGATTCTGGGGCTCGTTGGGCTTGGTCTGTGCTTTGGTTTTCTTGGCCAGTATTGGTTTCGCGTCAGCATCCGAAACCTTGGTTTTGGATTTTGCCTGAGACTTTTTTGAGCGATCTTTTGAACGGGCCCACTTTGCATATTCAGCAACCGTAATTTGTTGATCTTCATTGGCATCAGCACTGGCCGGGCTGAGCAGCATTTTCTCCCATTCTTCCGCATTTAGTTGGCTGTCTGCGTTCTGGTCGTAGCGGGTGATGATTTGCTTGGCAATCTTCAGGTAGTTGTCTTCGGCTTTCTTTTCCTTCTCAGCAGCTTGGGCCTGCGGGCTTGCGTTAACGCTGAGGCTGCAGACAGTCAGAGTCAGGCCAATGGTGAAAGCGATCCGAAACATGATTTTTCTTTCGAGGGAGTGCACAGAAGGTGAACCGTACATTCTTAATGAAACGGCGAGGGGGAACAATAGTTTTCTAGGGATACCGAGTCTGCATTTTCTGCTTCTTGACGGAAATGCGGATTGATGGGCCTTTGGTGTTGATGTTGCGGGCCCGCATTAGCCGAGGGTTTATCGTCGCGCATTGCGATGATCTGGTGGGGGCTGGGATGAATGCTTTGTACTCTTTGTTACATTTGGAGTCGGTGGTTTGCCTGCTAATTAATTGGACTTGTAGCTTATTATGGAGTTCGACCGGCCTTTGAGCAAAGGTTGCATGGTTGCTTCATTGCGGTGAAGTCTGATGTGTTTTTTGAAGTTTCAGCCATTGGCTGAGCTGTGCCGATAGTCGCCGTTTGAGCTCGTTATGTTCTGGTGCTATCGAAAGGTCGTGTTGTTCCAGCGGATCGTTTTTCAGATCGAATAATTGCGTTTTTTTGACAAGTGGGTATTCGATCAATTTCCATTGATCGGTGCGAATCATCCGTTGGCTATTGCGGAAGTAACCGACGGTGAAGTCGTACATGCTAGACGCTTGGCCATGCAGGACAGGTACTTGACTTCTGCCATCGCACTGAATGGGTGGCAATCCTGCGAGATCTACTAGTGTGGGGAAAAGATCACGCAGGTAGGCATGACCTTTCAGTTTTTTTCCTTTCGGTATTCCCGGGCCTGCGAGAATTATGGGTACTCGGATCGTGTGGTCGTACATGTTCTGTTTGCCACGTAGTCCGTGGCTGCCCATGGCGAGGCCGTGGTCGCTGCAAAACACGATGAGAGTTGATTGCGCTTGATCACTTTTGTCGATAGCTGCGATGATCCGACCGATTTGCGAGTCCATGTGCGAGATGACCGCGTAGTAGGCAGCTAAATCGGCTTTGACCAATTGTTGGGTACGTGGAGTCGGTAGCAGATTTTCGTCTCGACCTCCGCGGTTCCCGTGATCAAAAGGATGATCGGCTTGGAAGTTTTCTGGCAGCGGAATGCTTGCAGGGTCATACAAGTTTTCAAAGCCCCGAGGGATCAGAAGCGGATCATGCGGCGCCGTGAAGTTGACGTGTAGCAGATAGGGAGAGGTCGATGACTCAATCACATCAATGGCAGCATCGGCAATCGTAGCGCTGATGTTGGGGGTCAGCCCTACGCCAAGTTTCGGAAGTGGTTGATCGTTTTGGTCCCGAAAAATCCAGCCCTTGTAACCAGTGATGGGATGTCCGCGGTAGTCGGTCTGCGGTTTCCACCATTTACCTCCTCCACCGGTGTAGAGTCCTCGGGTGGATCGGTAGCCATGTTTACCCGGACGTCCATCGTTATGCCATTTGCCACAGTACCAAGTGGTGTATCCAGCATCGTTGAATGGTTCGGGCAGCGTTTTCAAGGCGGGATCCAGTGTCCGCCCAAAGTCGAAAACCTGATTGCGGATGCCAGTGCAGCCGGTCAATAGTTCGCCGCGACTTGGGGTACAGATCGGATTAGCACAGGTCGCATTCAGGAACACGCTGCCACGTTGCACCAACTGATCCAAATGCGGAGTCTTAATGCTGCGATTGCCCAGAGCTGCAATCGTGTCCGGGCGTTGATCGTCGGAGATAACAAGGACCACATTCGGGTATTTTGTCTCGCACCGATCCACTGCGAGACAAACGCCGGCGATCGTGATTGCCAACACTGCGAGTAGCTGTCTCATGTTCTGAGCTCCGGCTTGTATTGCATCTGTGATAAACAGGGTGACATCGTTCAGGGGATACTTTACGTCGTCGATGTTACCCATTGGAGCGTCCAATCCATGCCAAAGCATAAAGCGTCACGCAACAAAAGTGAGCAGGTCCGGTTCCAAAATCGAGAGATTAGATCAGTCGTTGATGTAAAAGACATGCAACGAGCATCGACTGGCTCCATGACTACGATTCAAGAAATGACCAATGAAGTTTGTACTGCGTCCACTGAATGCTTTTGTTTGACGCTTGTCGCTCTGTATCGACACGGGCCGAAAAAACGGAAAATAATGAAGAAGTCGCGCCCGTGACGGATTCGATGGATGCCTGCCAGCCTAACACCATCCACAGCTCCAAATGACAGCGGATATCATCGAGAAAATCAAATGACACTGCCAACTCGCCAAAAAAGTCATTGAGTACTGGCGTGGCGATAGCCTGCGTGCTGGGAGGCTTGTTAGCCCCGTGCATTTTGACCGCGGGTGTCCAAGTGGTCTTTGGACTTCAGGGAAAGGAATCAAGAACAAGGAAGTCGTGCTTTCCCCGCTTGTTGATCGTCTGAGACGACAAGGACTACAATCGGCGGCTGTTGCCCGTTCGGAGAATCAGCCAGACCACAACTTGAGACGGTGAGCAGCATCACTGTTAGCAGTTGTCGCATGGTCTACGTTCCACGTTGGATTCCACTAGTTGTCACAACAGCAGTGTCCCTGAACGAGGATTTTACCTTTCCGTTCTTGCCATAGGGAACGTGGCTAACATCGAAGTGTATGCAGTCGATGAGAAGGTGCCAGCATTCCCTGACTCTCTCTGGGACGCTCGCTCCGTTAAGACTTATCAACTTTCTAAGTTCCTCTAGCTTCTCATTCACTTCTGGCATCGGGTTTCAGTCGGGTGCCAGTTGCTGTTCTTACAGAGCAACGGTGTAGCGTTCAACCTTTTGCTTGTTTGATCAAGCCGTTGCCACTTTGTTGCTTTTATTGGGTCGAGCCTCGGTTCTGAAACATGTTTTATGGGAAGAATGGATATCGAAATCAACTTGTTTTCGAACTTAACCCGTTATATCAGCGGCCAGATTGCGGTAGTGTTGTCGACATAGCGAAGCTCTGCCCAATCACTCTGCCCGATCACTCTGCCCAATCACTCTGCCCGATCACTCTGCCC
>DOPG01000414.1:0-3711 GCA_003513555.1 Rhodopirellula sp.
GCAGCGATCGACCGCTACACGGGAAAGTTGGTCTGGAAGAACAGTGACAAGGATTTGCTGGACGCCATCGATGGGCAGGAAAAAGCTCAGCACTATATCACTGGCTATGCAACGACCTGTTACATCAAGTGTGATAACAACTTTCTGTTCTTCGCTGGTCCCCAACGCACACGCATGGTGGTCGCCTCAGCCGAGGATGGAAAACTGGCATGGACTCATCCAACTGGCAACCTGCAACTTGTGCTACGTGACGATGGTATCTGGGCCGCTGGGCCACAAAAGTCGGAAAACGGCATGAAGCTGGATTATACGACAGGAAAAGTTCTCGAAACCTTTCCAGCACGCCGCGCCTGTACTCGCGCTACCGGTTGTGCTGACAGCGTTTTTTATCGAGCCAGTGGAGGAACCGTTCGCGTTCTGACCGATACCAATACCGCCCAGCATATCGATCCCATGCGAACACCTTGTCAGGATGGTGTGCTGGTCGCGGGCGGTCATTTGTATTGGGGACCGTGGATGTGTGGTTGTCAGTTATCTCTCTACGGAAACATCGCGCTGCGTCCAGAGGGCTCTGATCCGGGTACCGAAACGACAACTGAACCGGCACGTTTAGCTGGTGATCTCACCGCTGATGTACCCTCCATTGATGTCAAGCCTGATGACTGGGTCAGTTTCCGCGGTAACAATGCACGAAACGATCAAACAAACAACGGCATCCCGAATAATGTTTCGCTCAGCTGGTCTGTCGATCTTGCTGATCATGTGTTGCCAACGGCGCCGGTGACAGCGGGCGGCATGATTTTCATTGCTGATCGTTCGGGTGCAGTGCGTGCGTTCAATGCAGACGGTACCACCGCTTGGACCACGTATACCGGCGGCCCCATTTATTACGCACCCACCGTTTCCAACGATCGGGTCTATGTGGGATCTGCCGATGGCCGTGTCTATGCGATGGCAGCACAGGACGGTCGTTTTTTATGGTCTTATCGGGTTGGCCCGAATGATCGATGGTTGCCTGTTTATGATCACCTGATTTCGGCGTGGCCTGTCGCGGGCGGTGTCGTCGTCGACAGTGATACGGTTTTTGCCGCTGCTGGAATCACCCATTACGACGGAACTCATGTGGTTGCCCTCGATGCCGTCACCGGACACCTCAAAGCATCGAATCGAAATTCAGGCACACTTGAACAGGAAGTCAACAACGGCATCAGCATGCAGGGAAATCTGACGATGGTGGATGGCGAACTGCGTTTCCTGGCGGGAGGTGTTTATGAAACGGCTCGTTACAATCCCACGACGCTCGAATGCCTGAACACACCACGCAAACAGGTATCGTCACAATATCGAACCGCGTTCTATCCGTACTATCCTGATTACGGCAAGTATGTCTCGCTGGACTACCAGTGCAGTGATGGTTGCTCGTTGTCACACGATGCGAGCTATGAAGGTAGCCAGTTCATCAATCTGGAAAGACAACCAGCATTGCCACCTGGCACCAAAAAACCCGTCAAGGAAGCAGCTCGCTGGGTGCGTCGTGGTGGCAAAATTCCCGAACCACTGTGGTCTGACAAAGCGAATCGACGTTTCACCAGTTTCGCTGTCACAGAAAAAACCTTGCTCGCAACCGGCCATCCGGATAATCAACCCGACCAAAGCTTTCTGGTCGCCATCAATGCGACTGATGGAACGGACCGGTGGATTGCCTCCACACCAGCCAACGCTGTCAAAGGCGGCTCGGCAGTGGATCCCAATGGTCGAATCATCGTCGTCTTGGAAAACGGGAAACTACTCTGCTTCGATGCAGTCCCTTGATAATCCCATTATCACAAGCGTTTTCTTGAGTTTCTTGAAGTCGAAAACCTCTGTTTCAGCATGGGCAATTCAAACAATCCCACATGCACCGCTCGGCTTTTAGCAGGGAAACTTCAAGACACTGAAACTTTCGCCATCAACACGGGTTAAAACCCCGTGCACAGAGAATCTCGCCTCAATCCATTCCGGTGCCTGACCATGATCCGAACAGCATTCCTGCTCATTCCCGTCCTCGCTTGCACCATCGTGCCGACCTTGGCCCAGTCGCCTCGTGATGCACGTTCCCGTGGCGGTGGTAGTCAGCTTCCTCAACCCGGCACCATCCTGCCCACCGTGAGCGCGGTTGACGAACAGGGCCGTGATTTTTCTACGGCAAGTTTGCGTGGCAGTTACACCGTTCTGGTATTTGGTTGTCTCACCTGACCACCGTTTCTTCGTAATGTCCCCAGTTTGGAGACAGTCCAGCGCGACTATCAACCCCAAGGTGTGAAGTTCTATTACATCTACAAGGCACTCGCTCACCCCGAAAATAACGGATACATCACACCGTTCAGTATCAAGGAACGATTGATGCATGTTGATGAAGCAAAACGGACTCTCGGTTCCAGGATTCCGTGGATTTGTGACAACATGGACAACGACTTGAAACATGCCTTGGGGAATCGGCCAAATTCCGAATTCATCATCGACCCTGATGGCAAAGTAGTGGTTTCACGAGAGTGGAGTCGGCCAGAGGAATTGCGTTCCGACTTGGAACGACTGGTGGGTCCGGTCACCAAGCCAACAACGATCAGTGACCTGCAAATGCCCACTCGCAAGCCACCACAAAAAGCTGCCACTGGAATCGTCAAGCGAATCACGGTCCCGGGCAACATGTCACCCCTCAAAATCATCGCCAGAAAATCAGACACTCCCCATTACGCAAAACTGCGTGCTGAAATGAGTGGTGACCAGATCTATTTGGGATTCTTTCTTGATCCGCTCTACAAGGTTCACTGGAATAATAAAGCACCCGCATTGACGTTCGACATCAAAACGCCAACCGGGGTTTCCGTGACACCTGCCACCGGCACTGCAGAAAAAGTCGAAGTCGATGCCGATGCTGACCCGCGCGAATTTCTCGTCACCCTCGATGGTCGATCCTCGGAGTCGATGGTCGTCACGGTCAAATACTTCGCCTGCGATGATGCGGAAACATTCTGCATTCCAGTGGAACAGGAGTACGAAGTTTCCTTTGAACGTGATCGGGATGGAGGCTCACGAAGACAATCCGGAGATCGGATGGCACAGAATCGTGGTTCATCTGGACGAGCAAAAATGAGTGAAATGATGCAACGGATGGCCATCATGCGAACGCTGGACATCAACGGCGACGGAGAGATCTCGGCTGAAGAAATCGAAGCCGCACCCGAGTCGCTGCGTCAACTTGATAAAGACAGCAATGACCGTCTCAGCACTGAGGAAATTCGAGGTCAAGGACGAGGCGGATTCAGTGACCCGCGTTTCAGGAGACCGGGCGGACCCTCGATGCAGCGTTTTGGGGACCCGCGATTTCGTAATTTCGCACCAGAAAAAAATGCGCCGGCAGGACCTGCAAACGGATCCCGCTGAGCATCAGACAAAAATGCACAGGGCGACTATTCACTGGGCGACTGTTATTCGCCCAGCGCTTCTTGAACGAGTGCCTCGATGTCCATCCCACCGGTACCAATCGAATCCATGATCGAATCGTGCTGGGTCTTTTCCTCGTAGTCATCGACACGCTTAATGATCGTCTGAATTTCCTCGGAGGAGTGTCCTCGCTCGACGAGACAGTCCTTCAAGATTTTATAATTGTCTTCGGTGGATCCCATGTTTCTATTCTCCGGTTTCCAAGATGGGCACTGGTTTCCAAGATGG
>DOPG01000414.1:3938-12281 GCA_003513555.1 Rhodopirellula sp.
TGGTTTCCAAGATGGGCACTGGGGACGAGTTGTTTGACGTGAAGGCTTGGGCGATGGCAGGTTCATTATTGGCCCACGGATGCAAACTTGCATCGAAGATTGCGTGTACGATCTTTTCTTTTTCGACGAGTGAAAAGTTACGTCACGCAGTGCCCAGAAGCATGTGCAGGGCAGCCTTCGTATTGAAATCGAGTATCAATGCGCTCCCACCGAACGGATTACTCGCTGTATTCTGAACCTTTTGGAAGCCTCAATCCCGTCCCGATGCTTACCCCAGCGTCTAATTCCACAATGGAAAACTCAACATCAATCAAGCGGTAAGAAGCAAGTTAACGGTCCGTTCCATCGTCAATTTGCGTCGGATGCCCTCGTTTGCTGCTGCCGAGCGGCGAAAACGAGATTTCCTGAATCGGAACTAGTCACTCGCAGAACCCACAACGTTTGGCATCGAGCAGTGTGGCCTGACGGGTTAAAACAAACCGCACAGGTCACAAGTTGGGACACTTGGCTAAAAGCTTCACATGTGCCAACATATTAGAGTTCTAAGACCGACGAGAGATCTCGGATTTGGAGCACGATCGGGTGCGTGTGATCTGTCATTTTCCCACCGCACCCATCTTGAGGATTGCAGAGCTGCCCAGGTGGTGGAATTGGCAGACACAGGGGATTTAAAATCCCCCGGCTGGTAACGGCTATGCGGGTTCAAGTCCCGCCCTGGGCACTGCAATTTACAAGGTCTTCAGCATTCTTAGCTGACCTCGACACACCCCAAAAAACTGCCGCGGGGATATACAGGGGATATTTCTGACACGGTTAATCCTTCGCAATCAGGATTTCCCTAGTCCCTTCAGCTCATGAGCTCGTTGCTTGCTTCAAACGTCGTTGTGCAAATCTCGTGGGAAAATTCACCATGAAGTAAACCCTCCATTTTGGTAGGAGCTTCACATTCCATGGACTTGAACAGGTCGCTTTAGGTATCGAGTGTCAATTTGACGTCCTTGTGCCGCATGACACTCTGAATGGTCTTGGTATGTACACCTGCGAGTGCAAGCCAAGCGCCACAGGTGTGTCGAAGCGCTTGAAAATCCAAACTAGATCCGTTGCTATCACGTACGCTGAGAAACTCTGGATGCACCCGCAGAATTGCCTGCTTTGTAGGATGGCTGGCTACCGTTTCTCTCACTCACAAGCGTGCAATTCTATGGGGGGAGGTCAAAAGGAAACCCTGTCGTATTTACATTGAAGGGGCATCCTGTCTTTAGCTCCTCATCAATGATTCCGCAGTTAATCGCAAGTCAGTATATGCGGACCGAAGACCGGCCTCTCTAACTTGCTTGGTCGAGGGCATTCTTTCTGCTGCCCCACAGATTCCATCGCCTCTTCAATGCTGCAACCCTCTTCCATCAAGAATTCAATCAACAAAAGATCAAGGTACATATCGCTGTCTTCGTCGTAGTCCTGTGACACCCCAGTCGATTCATCAGCGTCGGAATCATCATCTGGTTTTGGCTCATCTTCTGGCTCTGGGTCACCATCAGGCTTTGGATTACCATCGGGCTTTGGTTCGGGATCCGGCAGTCGGAACGGAGGCTCACCATTGCTGGGCTCCCACCACCACGATCCATCATCACCTCGCAATACTCCCGGTTGATCAGTGGGAGAAAGCGTGATGGTCACGGAACCGCTCTCGGGAATATCAATGTCGGTACACGGTGTTTTCCCATCGACGGCAAAGGCATTTGGCAAACCGAGGACAACAATCGCGATCAATGCTGGCAGGTTCCTGATCGTTAATTTCATGGCATTCTCACTTGATAACAGGTTGTAGAGTGACGGCACATCCATCTATCAAATGGGAGCGTCACGCCTTTTGAAATCAGGCGCAAAAAAAAGAAAAACCGATCTCCCTCTCAATGGTGCAATTCAATGGAAACCAGTCACTTTGAATCAAAACGCCGGGGCAGAAGTGCTTCGGCGATTGAATATTGATGGAGGTAGAATTGTTTGGTTGGCATTCCCTGGGAAAAGGCCACCTGATCTTCCCGAAGCCTGTGAGTGGTCTCCTCGGCTCGATTGCGTTTTCTTGGCGTGATTTATTCTCCCTTTAAAAGTGCCGAACACGTCGGAAACTAACTTCAGGGGTGGACTCGGATCAGGGGACAAGGTCAGTTGCATAAGTGAGTTCATTTGTGTCCTGGCAATGCATGCTGTTGCTTTGCAGTACAATGTCGCGTTTGATTCCGTTGCCTTCCGTGGGAGCAATTGATGGTACACCCAACGTGGCTCCCCGGTCTCGATTTGACTTTAACTCGGCTTCAGTCCTATGAGAGTTCGATTCCCGATTCCCAGGCTGTTGTCAATCGCCTGCGTCTTGATCCTGTCCGATGGCAGCGCGGTTGGGCAAACCACGGACAAAGCGGCAGCGATACCAGTCGAAGCATCCGCATTACTTGACGCACCACGACCGGTACCGAAACATCTCAGCAAATTGTTCGATCGCATGGAATCTGCAAACCGGCGATCCCAAGATGTGTTCCGAAAACTGTCAGCTGCACAGATGAGCTTCAAACCATCCAATGGTACACACACACCAAGGTGGAATGCCGAACACATGGCTGGCCGCCAATTAATGTTCTTCTCTCAGATCTATCACGCACTTGATCCAAACATCCCCGTTGTCAACTTGAACCCTCGTCAGATGCCCAAAGATTACCGACCGCGGCACCCGGATTGGGATGGGAAACAGGAAGCTCGTTTCATGCAACGTGTCGATGACTTCTGTCGCCGTTACGCTTACCTGCTGGAGGACATACAGTTGGAAGATAAACTACCAGCGACTCCCTGGCCTTCGCTGAAAGCTCTGCTGCTGCAAATGGAACGTCACTATGACGAACACACAGCTAACGTAAAAAAGAAGTTTGCCTTACCGGACTGGCCTCAAGAGTAAACGACAAGAATCACTGAACAAGTTCGATCACTTGTACAGTCTGTCGTTGTGTAGCGTGTGGCCCATCCTGCCAAGCAATTCGCCTGACTGCCAGGGAATGGCAGGCCAGTGCGGCACCTGGGTTATTGACGGCAGCGCCTTGGGGCGGCACAGCGCGGAATAATAAAAAACACACGAGTCGCGACCGGGAATGTGGTCGTTGGACTAGATAAAGGAATTCGCCATGAGAACACCTGTCGTCTTTTGTTTCGTCGCCTTGATCAGCTCTGCCTTGTCTCCTTGCAAAGCTGCCCCTCCCGACGTGGGCACTGGGAGAGAATCAGGTCAAAAGCCTGCGAACTCGACCGTGGATCAATGGACAATCAAAGGGCGGGAATTCAGCAAGTCCCGCTCGGTCAATGCCATTGAGTTTGGACTGACAGCAGGGTCCACTTCCGATCAATCCACCGTGCTCGCAAAAGCAATCCAACATGCCTCAGAAAGCCGCGAAGTTGACACCGTTTATATTCCAGAAGGAGTCTACTTTTTTGCCAATCCCATTTGGCTTCGGTCAGGTGTGAACCTGATCGGCGACGCCGCAGGCAAGACCGTACTCGAAAGGAAAGACAACAGCGACTATCTGCTGAAGGGAAAACACATGGATTGTCGCAAAGCGGTTGTGGCCAACCTGACCCTTCGCAACCCCGATCGAACCTTGCTGATGCTGGATGTCAGCAATCTGCAATTCAGCCATGTCGAATTCTCGGGCGGGATCGTTCGGTTCGAAAAAAGTTCCGGCATCCTTCTCGACGGGAATGTATTCACTGAAAACCTCGGCAAATCCGCCTATGCAGGTTCGGCATGCGAAAACGTTCGAATTGTCAACAACGCATTCAATTCCGTAGAGCATGGCAGTATCAACTTGAGCGGCCACAGGAAATGTTATGTTGCGTCGAATTACATCACCTCGTCCAAGCCGATCGACTCCGGTTATGCGGGCATCCGACTTCCCAACGAAGCCAAAAACAACACTGTCGAAAACAACTTCATCGAGAATCATGGGCGGGGGATTTTTATCTTGTCTTCCTCCGCCAACAATATCGTGAGGAAAAATGTTGTGAAGCATACGACTCGGGAAGGAGTGTTCATTCAGTCGTCCAATAATCTTCTGGAGGGAAACACAATCATCGACGCTGGTTGTGAGGCGATCTATGTGGTCGATGCGAGTGGCAAATCCTCGCCAACTCCATCGATCGCAGACGGAAACCGAATCCTCAAGAATGTCATCCATGATACGCGGAAGCATGAGGCGTCCTCTTTCGTCGGTTTGCGGATTGCATCGCGTAACAATATCGTCAAAGGCAACAGGGTTTCCATGGAGCATGGACGAAGATTCACGGCGATCAAAACCAACGCGGGAAATCAGGATCTGGACAATATCTACAGCCGAAAGGTCGAAAAAGGTGATGTTGAGAAATGGACTCGAATGAGAAATCAGATCAGGACATCAACGCCTAAGCAGAAGTAGCCGCCCAACCATGCAATGCACCGGAGTTGTGAACAATGCGTTTTCGGAAATCCAAAGTCTTTTGACAAACCCCCGGTGCATGACCTCCCCCCATAGAATTGCACCAGAATCAAAGGTGGCAAGTGACGATGACCGACCGGGGCTCGCATGTGCCCTTGATCGTCAGTTGGCCAGAGACAATCACGCCCGGCACGCGGTGCGATGATCTCGTCGAACTGGCGGATTTCCTGCCCACGTTCCTTCAAATTGCTTCGGCTCCAAAACCAATGCAACGCGTTCACGGACAAAGCTTCCTCCCGCAGCTTCTGGATAAAGAAGAACCCTCAAGACAATGGGTTCCCATCGACTACAAGAACAATCGACAAATCAGAACGAGGGAGTGGATCTATACAAGGAACGAGAACCTGACAAGGGTGAACGCGTTGGGACGCAGAGGTCACTGCCAGCGAGACTAGCGGATTTAACTACTTGACGATGAAGCAGTGGCAAGCTGCCAAAGACAGAAAAATGCGAATTTTAACCGTTGAAATGGCGGCACAGCGGTAGCCACTCAAAGTAGCGAACAGACTCGCGTGATCCTCAGGCGGTCTGGCCGTCCAGAAAAAAGGGGCGAGTGAGCCTCGAGAGCTTCGACTCATGCTCCAAAAACACATCATTCCGGCTTTCCTCGAGACTAGACCAGGGAAATAAGATGGATTTGGATATAAAAGAGCAGCCAAACAATCAAATCCCAATCCCTTCATGCAATCGCCATTTGTTTCCTTTCGACCTTCATTGCTAGGAAAACGCATGCCGAAACAAGTCCCCCTAACGTTCTCTTCATTGCAGTGGATGATCTGAACGACTGGGTTGGAAACACGTTGCAGTCTCAACACTTGGGCAGAACAATCACGCCGTACGTGACGCGCGTTGGCGATACATACGGTACGCGGACGGTAGCGAAGAACTCTACGATCACCAGAGCGACCCGAACGAGTGGAACAATCTGGCGGCAAGAGCACTCTCTTCTGCAAACACGAAAGCCGTCGAGCAATTAAAATTAAAACTTCCCCAAACCAACCTGCCTCAACGGAAGGGCACAAATTGACAAATTCCTCCAATCACAACGACAACAGCAACAATCGCCGAGGATTTTTGCACCAATCCGTGCTCGGTACCGCCGTCGCGGGCATGACGATTACTTCCAATTCGCACGTGACTGCACAAACACTCGCTGATGCTGGCGAACCTGAGATCACTCAAACCGTGGATGTACTCGTAGTCGGCGGTGGTACAGCTGGCCATGTCGCGGCCATTCAAGCCGGGCGTACCGGCGCAAAAACTCTGATCGTAGAACGCAACAGCCAACTCGGTGGTACCACCACAACCGGTGGTGTGGCGTTTCCTGGGCTTTTTGATGCTTGGGGCAAGCAGGTGATCGCTGGGATTGGCTGGGAACTGGTCAAGGAAAGCGTAGAACTGGACGGTGGCACACTGCCGAACTTTGCCAAAGTCCCGCAACGTCACTGGCAAAATCAGGTTTATACCAACCAGTTTCTGTACGCAATCCTCGCCGAGCAGAAGTGTGCTGAGGCAGGAGTCGAAATCGCTTACTACGAATTCCCGCAAGCCCTGACCAGAACCGACAACGGCTGGCAGGTCGATTGCGTCGGGTTTGGAACCAGGCGACGAGTCCACTGCAAACAGATCATCGATTGCACAGGCGGCGCGGAAGTCGTCGGAATGCTGGGGCTAGCACGCTTACGCGAAGAGGAGCGGCAACCGGGATCTTATCTCTTCATGCTGGGAAAAGAACACGAGCCTGGGCGCAATCAGATTCACAGGCTTTACGTTCATGGCGCAGACTCGACGAACTCTCGGACAGCAACCGAGGCCAATCTGACTGGACGCAAGGCCATTCTCGAACGCGTTCGCCAGAAGAAGCAGAGACTCATGCACATGCAGCCGGAAACCGGCTTTCGCGAAACCTATCGCATCGAAGGCGAAACCGTCATCACGGTGAACGATTACACCTCTGGTCGAGTGTTTGACGATGCCATCAGCTATGCATTCTATCCTGTCGACCTCCACACCAAATCAGGTGTCCGACCGAAACCGCTCAAGCGGGGTACGGTGCCAACGATCTCGCTAAGCGCACTGATCCCAAAGGGCAGTCGCAATATTATCGTGGCTGGGAGATGTGTCAGCAGTGACCGTTTGGCAAACTCTGGCCTGCGAGTCCAAGCGTCATGCATGGGAATGGGTCAGGCAGCTGGCGTTGCAGCGAGCTTGGCCGCAAAAGCAGGGTCCACGCCGCTCGAAATCCCGCTGCCAGAAATTCACGCAGTGCTTCGTGAACACGGACAGATCGTTCCCACCAAAGCGTAGCTTGCGTTCCCCTGACTCATGTGCTCATGAAAAAAAACCGACGCAGCTTCGTCTCACTTCTGACTGCATCAAGCTTTGTTGTTCTTGCGGTAACGGGAATCGTGGCCTTCGTGCAACCATTCTCGATTGGAATCGTCGGACTGCATGCGCTGGTGGGTTTCGTGTTTGTCGGAATCATCGCGTTCCACGTGGCTAACAATCTGGGTCAACTATCCCTGTATGTGCGTAGCAGGCTCCTGTGGTTGACACTGGCTATCACTGCAAGCATGACAGGACTCTTCTTCTGGCAACCAGGTCCCATTCGATCGATCCTTGCATTAAGTCAGAATCTGGGCCCAGCCATCGAACAGTTTGCGATGAAGGAGGACGGCCTTGTATACGATTACAAACCGGCCAAAAACTACCAAATGACCTTGAACATTCGGGCTGGTAAGACCTTTGACGTGAAATCGCCGCCAATGGTTGCCATCTGGCTCGAAAACGCATCCTTCTACCATATCAAAACACTTCACAGACCCGGCGATATCGAAGCTGCCCGAGACTCTCTTCCGTACTGGGATTTCAAGGTTCGTGGCTGGGAACGTGCAAAACGCCAAGCCAGGGAATCGGGTCAGGATCTAAACGGGCAAACGGCGGTGGACGGCGTTACCAGCGCAACGCAGAACAGTTCTTTCGATCCCGCCGATTACATTTTGCCTGCTGATCTGGAAAATCCTCTACCCTATCGCCTGCTCATCGAGATTGACCAACCTGACGACGACGAAGCATCACTCGTCTATGCCGTTGACATTGACAACGCCGAGCCTCGCACTTTTCAGCTACTTGATCTGATTGGCTATCCCAAACGTGAAGAAAACGACGACGAGGGAAAAGAAGTTTGGGAATTGTATTTCGTGGACGGTGGTTTTGAATCAACATTGGGTCTTATCGACAGCGCGCTCCTGACAATCGAACGGTAGCACAAGAGCAGTGTGTCACGTCAACGTTGAAAAGAGATTTACCAGCAGCGATGAATCTGGGTGAATGCGATGAAAACTGCTGTCGCTCTACTGATCTGCTTTTCAGTGAGTGGGTTCACCACGCATCTCAGTGCACAGGAATCACCATCGCCATACGCCGAGGTTTTCCCTCGGACGCTCCCCAGTCTCAAGGTACCCAAAATCGAGTTGACGCGAAATGAAAAGGGGCTTCCTGTACGATCCGGGAAAAGTCATGAGCAGGCCGCCGCAAAGGTCAAGGAATACCTTCAGACCCAATACCTGCCGAAAGTTCGTGAGCGCGACCCTGGTCAGGATGCGACCTCGATCAGGATTGTGACCCGACCAACTACGGAACGTCTTGAAGTTCACGAGAATCTTGTCTACACGCGTTGGGGCGACCACGCCATGGTCCTCGACCTTTACCTGGGGTCGTGGTGCTTGGACCTCAAAACATCAAGAGTCGCTGCATCCCGGAAAGGATCCGACCGACCTCCTCTCCAACACGGTCCTGCGTTGCCAGATACAATGGGTTGGCAGCATGA
>DOPG01000414.1:12517-18127 GCA_003513555.1 Rhodopirellula sp.
AACCTGAAGATGATAAAAAGACTTTGACCCAAGATCTCTGATGATACTTAAAACAGTTTTAACACTTTCCGTTGCCTTGGCTTTCATCCACACAGATGCCAGTGCACAGGAAAAGAAATACCTTGTGAATGACTACAAGCAATATTGTCTCAAGGCTGGATCGAAGAATACTGACAAGCTGAAGATTGCCTCCGGGCCAAACGTTGTAGCTTTAAAACGGGGCCAGTCACCCGGAAAAACCTGGCTGGTATCTTTGGGTAAGACTGATTTCCGTATTTCAATCGAAGATCAATCGCAAGCAAAATTGGCTGATGTCGCAGCCAAATTGGAAAGACTGCCTCCTCTGTACCGACGAGCATTTGCAATTGTATCGGAGTCGGGAAAAGACGGTGTCGCCATCTACAGGGACCTGAATGGTGCTGCCGCACACGGTTCGCAAAATTATCTGAATATCATTCCACAGGCCAGTCCAGCCGTTTACATGCACGAAGCCGGTCATGTCATGGAACAGCGCGCTCGCAATCAGCAGACAGACATTCTGGAACAATGGACCCGCGCACTGAAGGCTGATCAGGTTTCCGTATCCCGATACGGCGATGGAGTGGCTCACGAGGATCTCGCTGAGTTTGCGATGTTGTATGCAGGCTGTCTCGATGCCGGAAAATTGGATCAGCTGAAAAGAGATTCACCGAAGCGTTATGAACTATGGGAAAAAATCTTGAAGCTTGCGGATGCCAAATAGCGTCACCAGCGGTAACTCACCACAATGCACAGTATTGAAAAAGGTGTTTTTAAAAAGCAGACGGGCACAGTTTCCTTAGCAAGCATTTCGTATGCGATTAAAAGCCCCTATCGCTTATCTCCAATCCTCTCCAAAAGTGCCTGCCTCCATCCTTCACTGATGGGGTGAATCCTCGCTGGCTACTCCTGCAGTTTTGCGCGGCGAAATGTTTTTTCGCATGCAAAACAGTCTGATTGCAGTTAGTAAGTATCTGCCACATAAAAAGAAGTCAAAATAACTTCTGCGGTTGATCACTTCGCCGACTTGACCGGCACCACGCACTCACTCGGTTGACCACAAGTTCGGCTTCACGCCGATGACCTTCTAATCGAGACTCTGCGCATTTGAACAGAGGAACGAAGCGTGAGCCTCCCCAAGTTTCTACCAAAAAGCGCGCTGGCGGAGCGTCTGATTGACGCTGATACCTCTTGTAGGCGATGTTCCGCCACTTTTTTACTCTTTTACAATAGGAGAAACTACATGCGTTTTTTGGCATCGTGGATCGCAGCTCTGACGGTGTCCATCGGCCTTGCCTCTGCTCAACAAGCAGAGGCCGGTGGCTTCAGAGCTCGAGCCCAACTGAACCCGGCAACGTCCGGCGCTGGCTTCAACCCAGTCGACTTCTACAGCCTCGACATGCCCCTCTATCTGGGGTTGATAGACTTGGGACTGAACGAAGAAGAAGCATTTGCCCTGTCTTGGGGCGGAGGCTGGGACTGGGACGAAGACTTCGTTGAGAAAGCCAATCCCAACGACAGCC
Organism: Rhodopirellula sp.; assembly: GCA_003513555.1. Classification (GTDB taxonomy): domain Bacteria; phylum Planctomycetota; class Planctomycetia; order Pirellulales; family Pirellulaceae; genus Rubripirellula. The sequence continues at coordinate 14,059 of DOPG01000414.1, forward strand.
CTGGACCTTGATCAAAGTTCAGTTTTGTTGTGGGCTTTCCACTTCTGAGTCTTGATCGGTTGCACGGCCAGGATCCCGATTCATCTCAGGTCGGATCCTGGCCGGTGGACCGCGAATACCGCCACACCTGACATGAAGTCAAGCCGGATCCAAACACTAATCTGCTCCTAGCAAAAGAGTGAAGAACGCGGCCAGATTTGACACTCCTCGCACTGCCTTTTCGTAAGATATAAACCGTCTCTTTTTATGCCTGCCTCGCCCTGAAACCCTCGCCGATCTTTTCCGACTCGCCGATGGGCTTCCAACGCACTATGATTCCCTCATTCCATCAACCCTGTTGATGTTTTCGAGACTCTCAGTGAGCGACCCATGTTCCACGTTTCCCCCTTTCGATTGCATTGCCTTTTTCCGGCACTCATGATTTCGGCATTGCTTCTTTTGGGCTGCAAACCAGAAACCGCTATCGATTTAACATCAGCAGGCGACGCTGCTTCCACCAGCTTAACAGCGAATGCTGCAGGTAAAACAAAAAAGTCAGGGAGACCGGAGAGTGACAATGACAACAACGTTGTGATTACGGTTGGCCTGAACGCTATCGATTGGCAATCACACGTTGGAAAGCAAGTCGTGATCGAAGGCGACTTAGTGATCGTCGACACCTATGATCTGGCTCGCCGTGGTCAAATCAAGGTGGCGCGCAATCGTCTCCATGTCCCAACCACTCAAGTCGATCCCAATGATGCCAATCCTGACGAAACTTCCTTCGAAGGTGGTAGCAATGTTGCCAAAGTGACGGAAGCACAGAAACAAAATGATGGTGCTAGCATCATCATTGATGATGGCACTGCGGAGCAAAACGTCTTTCCCCTGCCACTGTTTCCAGAGCTCGGTAAAAATCATCCAACGGTTCGCCTCGGATCGATCGTTCACGGGGTCTCCGGTCGCCTGACCAAACAGCGAAACAGTTGGGTGATTCAATCAGACAAACCGCTTCAGTGGTCACCCAAGCAGCGTCCCGAACGGCCCGATCTGGGCGATGCAGACATCACCATTGCCAGTTTCAACGTACTCAATTATTTCACGACGATTGATGACGGTCAAAACGGTGCCCGAGGTGCAGATTCCGAATCCGAGCTGTCTCGCCAGGAAGCCAAAATCACGGCGGCCATTCAGGGATTGCAAGCCGACGTGATCGGATTGATGGAATTGGAAAACAACATCGATGCCGAGGAACGTCTCATCGCCGCACTGAACAAAACGCTAGAGAAAAACGTTTACAAGGGCTGCGGAATTCCAAAAGGGTTTGACAAGTCGCCCGGTGGCGACGATTCAATTCGCGTTGGGATCATCTACCGCGCCGATCGAGTCTCTCCCGTGGGGGAAGTTTCAATTCTCGATGACGAGGCATTTTCCATTGCCCGAACGCCAGTCGTACAAACCTTCGTTTCCACGCAAGGAGGCAGACCATTCACCGTGATCGTCAATCACTTCAAATCCAAAGGCGGTGCGAGTAGTGCCAACGCAGCAAACAAAGACAAAGGTGATGGACAAGCTGCATACAACGCAGCACGCCGCGCGCAGTCATTGGCGATTTGCGATTACATCAAACAGAATCATCAGAACACCGAACAGTCTCGTGTGCTCGTCATCGGAGACCTGAACGCCTACCAACAAGAGGATCCAATCGATGCTCTGCGGGCCAATGGTTTAGTCGATTTGCACGACCGAGGACGCCAGTCAGCCTCTTCCGAGTCTGGCGGTACCGAATATACGTTCGTCTATTACGCTCAATCCGGCAGTCTCGATCACGCATTTGCTACCGCCTCACTCGCAGCCGACGTGACCGGCGCTTCAATATGGCACATCAATGCAGACGAACCCCGGTTTTTGGACTACAACCAGGAATTCAATCCCAAAGCACTCTACTCTGCTGATCCCTACCGCAGCTCCGACCACGATCCCGTGCTCATCGGGATCCGGAAATAGCCGCGCCAGGTTCTTTCCCAGCCCTGCGTGCCAGACTGCCCCATGAATACAAGATTCCTGATGCAGCCAGGCATTCTGTTGTCTCCCGCCAAATCCTGAAACAGCACGATGCTGCAGCCAGCTTGATCACCGATCGTGTGACTGCAATTGTTAGGTTTTCGGCTTAGGAAAAAACTCTATTTCTGTTTCTTCTTCTTCGCGAACCGAGCAGCCGAGTAGCCTGCTTCACGCCGAGTGGATTCGAGTTGCCTCTTCATTTTTTCAAGTTGCCCGGCATGTTTCGAGTCCTGAGCCAAGTTGTTGAATTCACCAGGATCATTTGTCAGGTCATAAAGTTCCATGCCTCCCTTGCCATGGTCCCACTGCGTGAACCGCCACTGCGGGGTGCGGATGGACTCACCACCACTGCGACTGATCGTGAAGGCAAGCTCTTTTTTCCAATCATCAGATTTGGGATTCTTCAGCAACGGTAACATGCTTTGTCCCTGCAGTCGGCGCGGTGCCGACAGCCCTGACAATTCAGCGAGGGTAGGATAGAGATCAATCAACTCCGTGATGTGTGTTGTAGCCTTACCATGCTGGTTCTTCATCCATGGAACGCTGACAATGAATGGCACACGAGTCGCCTCCTCAAACAGATGCTGTTTCTGAAATTTATGATGATGTCCCAACAGGTACCCGTGATCGCTGGTGAACACGACAATGGTGTTGTCCGCCAGTCCCAGTTCCTCGAGTTCATCAAGCACCCGACCAACTTGTGCATCCATAAAAGAGATGCTGGCGTAGTAGGCCTCGAGCAGCCCCTTGTGAAGTTCGGGCGTGACGCCGTAGCTGGTACTGTTACGTTTGTAATCGCGAATGATTCTTGGAACATCCTCCAGATCGTCCGCTGGCACCACTGGAGCAACCATGGCATCGCGGTCATAGCGGTCGAAGTATTTTTTGGGAGCAACCAACGGCACATGGGGCCGCACAAAACCGCAAGCCAGGAAGAACGGCTTGTCCTTGTGCCGTCTAAGAAAGTCAATGGCGTGACTGGCGGCCATGCCATCGGCGTGCATCAGATCACCGCCTTCTGCAACAACGCCGGTAAAGTTCTGTGAACTATTATTTTTGGGTGACCAGTTCGTCTTTTCGCCTGAAGCATTCTGTTCAGGAGCCTTGATGTTCACCACCTCGTCCCACGAGTGTGGATCGTCGCGTTCAGCGGTTCCCGCGATAATTTCCCCCGGAATTCCCATATGGTAAATCTTGCTGATTCGCCCCACGTGGTAACCGTTCTTTCGAAACAGCTGAGACATGGTAAGCACATCGGGCATGTTGCCCCGGAGGGTTCCGGTGTTACCCATCGTTCCATTGGTGTAGGGATACAACCCGGACATCAGCGATGCACGGGATGCGCCACACACCGGGTACTGACAGTGCATATTTTCGAACCGAATTCCGCGATCGGCCAATTTGTCCAGTTCCGGTGTTTTGCACTGAGGGTGCCCGAACCCGCTCAAGGCGGTGTTGAGGTCGTCCGACATCAAAAACAGGACATTCGGCTGGTCCTCTGCCCACAACGTCGTGACAGTCATGCTTCCAGCAATGATTGTCAGGCCCAAGAGAAATCGACTGAATCTGGTTCTTGTCATTTTAAGTTTGGTCACGGTTCTCGGTGCGTTCAATTTTCAATATTTCCTGCGAGTTGAGACTGTTATTCCGGGGGCAAGCCTGGTTTCAATACGCAGAGTCTAACGGCACTACAACAAAATGGGACAGCTGTGTGGCGTGTAAGCCACAAGCGTGTGTCCCCTCATGTTAAGCGAAAAATCCTGAATGTCTGTCTCATATTGGAAACAGGCACAGGGAACATGGAAAATGGACGGACATGATCAATGCCACTTTCTTGGCAAAATCGACAAACGACACCGATCTTCCTTAATTGAGTATTCCCTCAACCTACAAGCAGCGATAGAGACCTTGAAGATTACGCTCAGAAGTCGACCCAGTTAACGTCAAAATCTGCTTCCTCACTGATCGCAAAAAGTTGTTACCCATCCACAACTGCAGTATTCTGGCGTGATTGAGTTTGCGACAA
>DOPG01000071.1 GCA_003513555.1 Rhodopirellula sp.
CATCCGGATTGGTGAAAACAACTTTGACTGGCTGACCACTCCGAACACTAAACTGCTCTGTGGTAAAACGCATCACTTCTGGCAAGCAGGAGATTCTAATCGTTGCGAGATCTTTCTGAGAATCGAATTGAGCATCAGCAGCATTAGGCGTTGGCTCTGTCAATCCAGCACTCTGTTTGGCATCACGCAAAAGCTTTCGCAGATTATAATCGTCGTTATTTTCCCAATGACGCTTCAACGTCCGTGATTCTAAAGCGCAATTAATCGCATAACTGAGATGCCCCCCTTGCGGATGATCCAAAACCTGCAGCATGACATCGAGAGCCTGCTTGGTTCCAATATGGCTAGCTGCAATCACAGCTTCCATGCGTGCCATCGCGTAGGAATCATTGACTGCATTTTCCAGCAGAGAATAAAGATCATCGAACTGTTCGTGCCAATAACGCAACTGCTGAATCGCCGCAGCGCGAGCATATTTATCATCGCAGCCTAGCAATTCTCGTAGCAATTTGCTGTTCCGTCCATTAACTCCCCGATAAACCCAAACCGCCTCAATCTGATGATGTCGGAAACGCTCGTCGTCGGGATCAAGGTTTGCTACCCACTGGTCGAGTGATTTTTGCACGGCGAGAGGATCGCGTTCCCGAAGCTCGCGTCGAATCCACGCACGGATACGGCCTTCGGGACGCTTTAATTGGTTCAGCAGCTCGACGACGCTGGCATCAGCAATTTTCGGCGGCTCCTGCAGTGACTTCCCCTTAGCGACAATCCTCCAAATCCTGCCGGAGTGACGATCTCGGCGTTCATCACGCAAGGAATACTGAGCATGGCCTTTGACGGGGTTGTACCAATCACAAACGTACAAGGCGCCGCGCGGGCCAAAGCGGATGTCAACAGGGATGAAGCTCAAGTTTTTTGAAAAGATCAGATCACTGACATACTCTTCATCAAACCCAAACTCACCTTCTTGCCAACGATGGATTTCAATTCGATTCGTCGGCTTGTACCGGGCTTTGATATACCCACCTTGTAATTCTTTGGGAAACGTTGCAAAGTCGACAAATTCCTGTCCACAAGTACCTGAATAAGCTCTCAAGCCATTAGGCCTCGGGTGCTGCCGCGGATAGTCTGGATCCAATGAATGGAATGCGGCCGCAAAAATGGGGTGACTTGCAACGTGCTGACCCCAATCATCAAAAGTCACACCCCATGGATTGGTGCTGGGATAGGTGCCAAAGCTGGTCAACCGATGGATGTCAGGCTCAAACCGAAACCATCCGCTATTCTGCTGACGCACCGGGCCATAAGGAGTCTCAACTTGGCTATGATGAAAAATGGACTCTCGAAAAATCAAGTCACCGTCAGGTGTCCAAACAAAGTCATGGAGTGAATGATGAGAGTCCTCAGTCCCAAATCCGCTCAACAGTTGCTTTCGTACATCTGCCTTGCCATCGCCATCAGTATCTTTCAGGAAGGTCAGATGTGGTTCCTCAGATACATAAACCCCGCCGTCGCCGAACACAAATGACAAGGGAATGTGAAGATCATCTGCGAAGACTGATGATTTGTCGGCTTTCCCATCACCGTCAGTATCCTCAATGATCACAAGCTGGTCGTTGGGTTCGTTACCGGGGTAAACATGCGGGTAAGTAGTAGAGCAACTGACCCAAAGCCGGCCTTGATCATCCCACCTCATCTGGATCGGAGCAGCTAACGCTGGGAATTCTTCCTCACCAGCGAACAAACTTACCTCAAACCGCGGATCGACCTCGAAAGCCTTCAGTTCATCCTCAGCTGACATCCACTGATTGGCACCGCGACTTTGCTTGGTATCCGGCATCACAGGCAAATTACTGTCGTCAATCGGACCTGAAACGTCCTTACCTTCAACGAGATCCCAAATTCGCGCATCACGATTGGTGGTCATGATTTCGAAATTCCGCATCGCCGGCAGAAAATCCAAATAGCCATAGGTCTTACTTCGACCACCTGTGTAGTAGAAGGTGTTGAGCGGTCGGTAGCGACGAAAATACTGACGATTCTTATCGACAATGACCTGCCGTAAATCCTCCGGCACCGTCGGAGCACTTTCATGAAAAAGGCCTCGAAAAACCAGCCGTGAAAACAATTGGTAGCCGGCATCATTTAAGTGTGATCCATTGATGGTGAGGTCTGTTCCCGGACTCTCCATCGCATTGCGAGTCGGATGAAAGACATCAATGAAGCCAATCTCCAGATCAGCGGCGGTGCGGCTCATGATCTCCGTATAAGTTTCCAGGTTGCTATTGTTCAGTGCCGCAGCGTCAACTCCATCGACACGTTCATTTGCAATCGGTGACAACAGAACAACCTTGGGTGCGGACTCGCCATTGAACGCAGAGCTCCGAAGTTCGTTCAGAAACACCTGCAATGCCTCGGCAAAAGCTGCACCACCCTCAGGCCCTGCGAACGACTCGTTGAACCCAAAGGCAGCAAGAATGACATCGGCTCTCTCATGCTTCAGATGCTGCATCAAGCCTGCAAAGTTTGAGGGTCGCGGTTGCAGATCAACCGTGTCAGCCGGCCAACCGAGGTGCCTCACTGTGATACGTTGAGTGCTGGCCTTCATTTGCAGCAACGCTTCCAGATACCCAAAATATTGAGAGCGTTCCAGCAACATGTTGCCAATAAAGGCCACGCGGTCTCCCGCTTCCAGTTCAATTGGCAGACTAGTTTTGGCGGGCGATGTTGTTTCCGCACGGGGTGCGCTGGCCGCGTAAATCCCATACTGTTTAAGATCCGGATCCAGCACTGGATCGGCATGGCCAGTTAAGACATTTCTCGCATCTTTCAAGCCTTTACGTTGAGCCTGCACCCCGGACGACGGCAAAATAGAAAAGAGAAAGAGCAGCAGGTAAGAAATTCTAAGCAAACGCATGACATCGGTAGATTGAGAGGACATTGACTTTCCCGATGATCCAGCGGGAAATTGAATCGGCTGTTGATCAGACAAACGCTGCGAGCTTGAGTTAAAAATCTGCCCACAGTCTTTCATCCTTCGGCCTGCTTCTTGAATTACCGGAAATGTGGATTTGTTTCATGATGAGACGAAACACTAGTCCTGAAAGGAAAAGCTGGAATTCAAGTCTAACCGATTGCAAGCGAATCGAGTGCGGTCGATTAAAACACAGCCCTGCCAATAGCATACAGCCACGGCTCGGCCTGAGGTGACAGTTTGAGTTTTCTCAGCGTGCGAGTCAGGGCGAATTTCAAGGCAATCGCAATCTCCAAATAAGCCATCATCAACAAGAAATGCCTTGACACTACCTTGCGAACCGCACCCCGCCATCTTTGCGGCAAGGTCGCTTCGCGTTTGAAAACTCCGTAGAAAACTCGAATCAACCGTGAATGCGATGAAAAGCATCGACACACCGCGGATTCAAGTGAGCGGTGCCACATCAAACCTGCCTCTTAGCACACCCTCGTCAACAGATAGGAAATCCCTCATTGCCGCCATACAACCGATCAAATGTGACCGCTACCACGTGACTGCCCCCAGCAGCCTTCCCGTTTTCCCTCATTTACAAGGCTCCGCCTCGGAATTTCACCACTCGCTGGATCCCAACTTCTGCGAATTCGCTACAATTCCGTCGGTACGGCGCCGTACTGCATCAAGTCGACAATCAAGGTAAACCATTGGTATCCCCAGATGACAGTGCGGCGTCACTTTACAGAGAGCGGGATCAAGCAAAGAGATTATTGGAATGAGCGACGCAAAAGTCAGTGGAATTGTCCACCTGATCGAAGAAACCAAGACCTATGGCAACAAAGGTTTTCAAAAAAGGCTAGTTGTCCTGGAACAGGACAAAGGTAGCTTTACCAATTACGTGCCAATTGAGTTTACCCGCGACTCCTGCAACTCCGTTGATGAGATGACTCTCGGGGACGAAGTGGAAGTCAGCTATCGGCTGAACGGTCGTCGTTGGCAGAAAGACGAGTCAAGCGAAGCAAAGTACTTCCTGAATGCAGAAGCAATGTCGTTTCGCATCGTCTCAGGCGGTGGTGGCGACACCATGACCGAACGTGTAAGCGAACCCAACGACGCATTTGCTGAAGCAGGCGACGACGAAGCACCTTTTTAAAAATGTGTTTTTGGGCACTTTTCGCAGCGAACGTTGGGCGAGCCTCGCGGGTCACGTTCGATGTCGAACGCAACCTTGAGACCGCCCTCCCGGGCCGGAACACGCACTGTCTGGCTTTGCAGATACAGAAAGATCCCAGCTCGACCAATGAAGCGTTCCGCAGCCCAGCGATGGGTGATGGACCGACTTTCATTCACGTCAGCCGAACGGTAAGCACTGGAGAAGCCACTGCAAGATACTGGAACCAGTCATTACTCGGGCTAACTTTAGGTAGCGAGGGCTGTTTCCAGTAGCTAGAAGGCGTGATGTCGCGTAGGCTTTCTCGCTCTTCCCACTTCACAGGAGGCCCTTGGGCACGATGAAAGTTGGCGTAACAAAGGAAATCTACCCGGGTGAATGCCGAGTCGCGGCAACTCCCGAGACGGCTCGGCGTCTAATCGAGAAACAGGGTTTCGAAGTAGCAGTGCAATCAGGAGCTGGTGATTTAGCTAGTTTTCCTGATGATCGCTACCGTGCTGCTGGCTGTCAGATCGTCGGTTCGGCGGAACAAATCTGGTCAGAATCGGACATTGTGCTGAAAGTCCGCAGCCCGGAACCAAGCGAGGTTGAACAACTGCGTCCCGAGACAACACTGATAAGCTTCCTGGCTCCTGGGCAAAATCCGGAATTGCTGAAAAGCATTGCATCGCAGAACGCTTCTGCGATCGCAATTGAAGCGGTCCCACGCATCAGCCGCGCCCAAAAACTGGACGCACTTTCCTCGATGGCAAATATCGCTGGCTATCGCGCCGTGGTTGAAGCTGCGGCCTTGTTCGGTCGTTTCTTTCCCGGGCAGATCACTGCAGCAGGCAA
>DOPG01000158.1 GCA_003513555.1 Rhodopirellula sp.
ATCAGTCGCGCTGATCGCGAACGCCCCACCGCCAGCCACCACGGTTTTCGGATCAGCTGTGGTTTCATCGGTTGCTCCCAGGGTCAACTTGTTGGCGTTAACCGTGGTGTCGCCCCCCGCCCATGTCCGAGTTTCGCCAGCAATCGTTCCACGCGAGGTCATGCTTGAGATCGCAACCAGACCGCCGCTGAGACCGTCAATTTGCGGATCAGCGTTCGATTTCGAGGTCGCCTGAACCGTGATCGCATTGCCGACAGCATTCAGACTTCCACCATCGATATAGGCTTCGGTGGTTCCATCGATCCGAGTGTTTGCCGAGCTGGTTGAGACCGAGGCACCGAGTCCGACAGCTACAGCACCCACCGTCGTCTCTGCATCAATGGTTGCATCAGAATTAGCAAGCACCTGCAAGTCGCCATCTCCCGATGCCGTTACGGTTGAATCATGCAGGTAAGACTTGACTACATTGCTGAAGAAGTTCTCTGAATCCGTCACGCCCACCGCAATACTGACCAGCCCCACGCTCAAAGCAAATGAATCAATTTCCGCTGCAATTTTCGACTTATCGGAAGCTGAAACAAGCACATCCTTTGCAGAATTGACCTGCGATTTGGAGATAAACGTTTTGACTTCGCTTGTGAGAATATTCTTTGCATTGGTCACACCTGAAGCCGACGACCCGCCCAATCCAATGGCTGCTGCGGCACTGGCGGCTTGCGTGACCGAGTCGATGGTGGCTTCTTCACTAGCGGTGATAGAAACTTGATCTTGAGTCGTTTTGACAGCGTCGGCGTTGCTAATCGAAGCTTCCACGAGATTGTCAATCTCATTTTCTGCCAGAGACACCCCAACAGCTACAGAGGCTGCGGCTGACCCAAATGCCACCGCAACCGAAGCGGCTTCCGTGTCCGCCGTAATCTTGGATTTGTCAACTGCTGATAACGTGATCGACTTGCCACTAATCCCTTGACTGCCAGATCCATCACCATCAATGAACGCACGCACATCGGCAGCGATTTTATTGACGCTGCTGGCACCTGCACCTGTCGTCGCGAATCCACCACCAGCAATACCACCGGCCACAGCAACCGCCCCTGCCAGTACCGTCGCAACGATGTCCAAATCGCTCTCGGCTGTAAGATTGATTTTACCACTGCTCGTCACGCTCGAGTTGTGGATGTACGCCTGAACATCCGCCCCCGGACGATCGAATCGACGACGCCACAATGTCTCGTCTGAATAAGCCTGTTTGGAAAGATCAATCTTCTGGTTGCCGGACGTCTTCGAATCACCATCAGTAACAGTACTACCCAGATACTCGTAAAGCTGCCCCTCAAGAGAACCCGATGTGATGGCGACCGTCTCGCCTTTATTGAGCTGGTTGATCTGGTCGGATGAATCATGCGTCGCCTTACTTGAATCTGAATCGCTGAAGCCAATGATGTTGCTCGCCTCGGCTGCACCAATCGAGGCACCAACCCCGGCAGTCCCGCTAACAGCAACGGAGACGGCAGCCGCAATGATGGTGGCGTGGATCAATGAATCGTTATTTGACTCAATCACCACGTCGCCGGCGCTGACCAAAGTCGATCCCGACACAAAGGCATTGGTATTGGTCAAGATCGTATTATTGGCCTTTGCCCCCGCTCCGGTAACAGCGACCCCCGCTGCTCCGCCCAGACCCACAGCAAGGGATGCCGCCTGTGTTGTGGCTTCAATTTCAGCGGACTCGTCAGCAACAACACCAACATTTCCTGATGTTGTCGTTAAGGCTGCATTGGTAATCGACGCTTGAACTTGGCTGGTAATCGTGTTCTCAGCGAGGGACTGGCTAATCGCGATTGCAACACCAACACCACCAATCCCTGCAGCAATGGATGCAGCCTGAGCCAAGGCATCAATCGTGGAAACATCGCGTGCAAGAAGTGAGACACTGCCGGCCTGAATGCCACTTTTCCCATCGTCTTCGATATAGGCTTTGACATCCACGCCGATACGATTGTTAGCGCCGACCCCGGCCCCGGCAACCGCAACACCAACCATACCCGCACCGGCTGCCGCTGACCCCGCTGTTACGACGGATTTGATTGTCTGATTGGCGATGGCGTCCTGAGTGATCGCCCCGGTCGCCATCACGCCTGTATCCTTCATGTAAGCGACTACTTCCGACACGCCCGGTCCATCCGGTTTCCAACCGATGTAGTTGGCAGCTTCTGCGATACCGATCGACACCCCGACACCGACTTGACCCGCGCCAATCGCCAACGAGGCTGCCCAAACTGTCGAATTGATGGACGATTCACTTTTGGCATCGATGTCCAAGTCACCAATTGGCTTCTGCGAAGAACCAATTTCGCTCGCCTCCGCGTAGGCTTTGACTTGTGACAAGACGACGTTTTCGGTTTTGGCTCCCGATCCGGCAACCGCGACACCGACCTGTCCACCACCGACTGCGACTGATGCAGCAGAAGCAACCGCATTGATCGTGTCGCGTCTGACCACATATTTGTCGCTTGATTTTTCCAAGACATAGGCACGACCATCCGGTGCCAAAAGCGTCCAAGACTGGCCGGCTTCCAAGATGACAAGCCGCATAGGCTCGACCAACAACCAATTGCTGCTTGTGTAGTTTTCGCTAGAAAGGTTTGTCTTGTCTTCGGGTTTCTCGCCGATGAATCGGTACACCTTGCCCTTGGTCCCACCAGCGGTGTGATTGCTGGCCACTTCCACTGTGACCCCTTCGCCCAACTGAACTGAATCGGCCTCGTTGCTACGGTGCATGGCCTTGGTGGCGACCGTCGCTTCGGTCGGCAAGTCATAACCCTCTGACTCGAAAGCTTCCCGCAATGCTGTCAGGATTGCGTAATCATCGCGAACATCCGCAGTACGATCGGATTGGTTCTCGGCCTCCAATTCGACCGCTGCGTCATCGAGCTTCGCCGGAGCGATCTCATTGCTGTAGGTAAGATCAAACAAATGATCTTCAAGCGAAGCTGCCGAGATACTGACATCGCCTTTATCCAGAGTAACCACTCCCTGATCTGCATTGACGATGAAGGCAGAGACATCGTTGTCTACCTCGTTATGGGCGATGGCGATCCCAATCGCCACAGCAACACCCACCTGACCAAAACCTGCAGCAACAGATGCTGCGCCCGCAATCGCGTTGATACTGGACGCATCCTCTGCATTAATGGCAACACTTTTTGCCGCAATTCCGTCCTTGTTAGCATCAGCTCCATCACCATCAATCCCAGCAGACACCAACGATTTGATACGGTTGTCCGCACTCACTCCCGCACCTGTGACTCCAACCCCTTGCTGCCCGCCCGCAATGGCAACAGAATTGGCGACCACTTCCGCATCAATGGATTGGCTGCCAACAGCATCGACGGTCAAATCACCACTTGCATGCACACTTGTTTGTTGTAGCTGTGCATTGATGATGGCAGGACTTGAACTGAGACTGACCTGTTCCCACTCGCTGGTGTCACTGTAGTTCATGATCGACAGGTCAATGGGTTGATTACCCTGGGTCTTGCTATCGTCCGGGTCATCCTCGACACCATCGGTCAACGTTTCACCGAGGTATTTGAATACCTCACCCACCATCGGGCCGGAAGCAATTCGAACGGTTTCACCTTTCTGCAACTTGGCGGGATCGTCATGGGACCCGTGATTAGCAGTGACACTCGTGCCGTTCGGATCCCAACCGATGAAATTGCGTGCGACCGAGATTCCGACGGCAACAGCGACCCCTTGTTGACCAATTCCCACCGCAACAGCGAGGGCACCGATGTACGCATCGACGATTGAAGTGCTACTTGCGTCGACGTCCACATTTCCAACAACAGAATCTGCTGATCCTAACTCGCTGTCTTTTATGTACGCGTTATTTTTTGTCAGAATGATGTTCGTAGCTGCGGCTCCGCCGCCAGCGATGCCTACAGCGGTTTTTCCAAACGCGAGCGATACAGCCGCGGCAACTGTTGTCGCGGTGATTTGAGATGAATCCTGTGACGAAACCTTAATGTTCCCACCACCGGTTAGAAGGCTGGGTACCCCTGACAGGTAAGCTGAAACCACACTTTTGATTGTGTTTTCCGCAAAGGAAAAACCAATCGACACTGCAACACTGGTATTGCCAGCGGCAAAAGCCACCGCAACACCCGCTGCTGTAGCGATGATGCTGGAACTGTCCTCAGCCTGCACCGCAACGCTGCCGGCAGTGATTTTATGTTTCGCATCTTTACCTTTGATGAACGCACTTGTGTCGACGCCAATCTGATTGATTGCAACGACGCCGGAACCAGACACAGCAATGCCCGTCTGCCCGGCCGCAATTCCTACCGCCCCAGCTACTACCTTGGCATCGATATGCTGATTCGAACCAGCATCCACCGTCAGTGCGCCAGAGGCATGAATCGTGGAATTCTGCACGAACGCCCGCACCTCCGCCCCTGTGCTCTTATCGGTATCAAGCGGATCAACACCGATGTAGTTCATTGAAACTGCGATTCCAAGCGAGACGCCCACCCCAGTTTGACCACCCGCCACGGCTAAAGCAGCCGACACCACAACGGAAGTAATGCTGGACTCATTCACAGCATCAATATCAATTGCCCCAACGAGTGCACCGTTGGCTCCCAGATTGCTTGCATCGACGTAGGCATTGATTTTGGATTTGATGACATTCTGAGATGCCGCACCGGCACCGCTAACCGCAATCCCTTTTTCTCCAAATGCCGCCGCCAACGCTGCTGCGGCTGAGACCGCGTTGACAGAAGGTCTGACCACGCGAAGCTTGTTGCCCGTTTTTTCAAGTTGATAGGACGTACCATCTGGTGCAATGAGCTGCCAGCGTTGGCCTTTGGCTAAGCTGATGATCTTGATGGGCTCAACACGAACCCAAGCATCCGATGATCCGTAATTTTGGGCAGACAGTAAAACATTCTTGGTGCTGTTATCCACCTTGCCAATGTATTCGTAGACTTCACCGACCGTTCCACCACTGCCGTAGGTATCGCGCCGCAGCACCTGCATGCCCAGATACAGGTCAACCCTGTCGCTGTAGGAACTCCTATAGTTAGCGTTTGGACCTGAAGGATTGTCCTTGAGTTTTTCGCCTTCCTTCTCAAATTCCTCGCGTAGCTCTTTCAGAAATTTGTAGTCATCTTTGCGATCTTGCGCATAATCCCCCTCTGCTTCGGTCTCAGCCGCATCATCAAGTAGTTCCGGCGTGATTTTACTGTCAAACAATCTTTCGAAGATTTTGTCCTGCAACGAAGCTGCCTTGACACTGATATCACCGGAGCTCAAGGTGGTCACCTTGCCATCGGCATTGGCAATGAACGCAGACACAGCATTGTCAATTTCATTGAATGCGAGCGAGATTCCAATTGCGACAGCAACACTCTTTGATGAGAACGAAGCCGCAAGCGAGGGCGCTGCGGCAAGGCTGCCGATCGCCGCCTGCTCCTCTGAATTCAAACTCAGACTGGCTGCTGTGATACCACTGGCTCCATCGCCCTGGATGCTCGCTGTCACCAGACTGGACATCCGATTTTCTGCGTAGACACCTGCCCCACTAACCCCAACCCCCGTGTTGGCACCACCGGAGATAGCGACTGAAACCGCTATTACTTTGGCATCAATTGACTGTTTGCTCAGTGCGTCAACTGTCAGTGCACCAGAAGCCTCAATCGATGAATCCAAAATTCGTGCTTGCACCTCAGCGGCTGAGGCCTTGAGACTAATTTGCTTCCACACAGTGCTGTCGTAATAGGTCTCGATCGACAGGTCGATCGTCTTGTCAGACTCACTGACTCTCGTGGCACCTAGGTATTCGAAAACCTGTCCAGCAAGAGGACCAGAGGTGACCGAGACATGATCCCCCTTGGTGAGTCGGGTGGGTTTGTCGGTCCAGACATGATCCGGGGTGACACGAGTCCCATAAGGGTCCCAGCCAATGAAGTTACGGGCTACCGAGATTCCAATGGCCACCCCTACGCCTGTGCTTCCAACGCCGACTGAAGCTGAAAGCCCCAATACCAACGCATCGATCGTTGAAGTGCTGCTGGCATCCAGATCAACGATTCCGACGCGAGCGTCGGACGCCCCGACAGTGCTGTCTTTGATGTAGGCGTTGTTCGTCGTCAAAATGATATTCAAAGCGCCCACACCACCGCCGGATATCGCAATGCCCTTATCACCGAAGGCTAGAGAGACGGCTGCGGCCACACCCACCACCTTAATCGACGGCTGATCAGTCGATGCAATGGCGATCTTGCCTCCACTGGTCCGCACCACCTCTACATTCGCAAGATAAGAAGCCAACTCGTTCGTGATGGTATTTTCTGCAATCGTAACGCCGATGGACAACGCAACAGAGGTTTGACCCTTAGCGACGGCTACCGA
>DOPG01000419.1 GCA_003513555.1 Rhodopirellula sp.
TAGGTGTCGTAGAGCTCAAAGGCCTGGGCGCCGGAGATCAGCCTTAGCTTGCTGGCCAGAACCTCCGCGAACAGATTCTCTCCAGGTTCGAGGGTCTCTAGGAAACGCGCCTCCTCACGTTGGAGTTCGGCCAGGATCACCTCTTTTGGAAACCGTCAGCTAGTGAGTACCTCAATATTGGCAGCGTCCCACGAATGTGCCACTAAACGCCAATGTCAGGAACTATGAACCGGCGTTAGTTGCCATTCAAAAAAGCAGTTGGCAGATTACGGGTATTCAGTGTCTTCAAACAGATGGCTTACGAGAATGTACTGGCGAATCCAAATGCATTCAATTTCGAGATTCAACAACTCGGAGAAGCGATATACGCCAACCCAAGCAGCCATGAAATATTTATCGATAGCGCAGAAAAAATTATTTTCTCTAGCCAGACCAAGAATTTAAATCATCAACTCAAAATATGCAATCATCTGCCTGCCTTTGAAAAAGCAGGTGCACGCAAGCAAATCTTCCACAATCCGAAATCAACCCACGCCGCAATCATCACCTGCGGAGGCCTTTGCCCAGGATTAAATAATGTAATCAAGGGATTGGTGAATGTCCTTGAAAAAGACTACGGAGTCAAAAATATCGTCGGCATTCGTTATGGCTACAAGGGGCTCACAAAGGCCTCAAACCATGAGCCAATCCAATTGAATTCCACGGTGGTGGATCAAATCCACAAACAAGGAGGAACCATTCTGGGGTCATCACGAGGCAACCAGGATCCAGACGCCATGGTAGACGAGCTTCAGAGGAGGAACATCAACATCCTGTTCTGCATTGGGGGAGATGGAACGCTCAAGGGAGCTCAAGCGATTGCGGAAGCTGCCAACAAGCGGCAAGCCAATATAAGCATTGTTGGCGTACCAAAAACGATTGACAATGATCTTGGCTTTGTTGAAAAAACCTTCGGTTTCGAAACCTCTGTACAGGTGGCTTCAGAAATCATCACATCCGCCCATTGCGAGGCCGAGGGAGCTGAAAATGGTATTGGAATCGTGAAGCTGATGGGTCGAGACTCTGGCTTCATCACCGCCACAGCATCCCTTGCAAATTCGGTTGTGGATTTCTGTCTCATCCCGGAAACCCCTTTTCGCTTCAACGGGCCCAATGGCATCTGCGCGGCGATTCACCGCAGAATTGAACAAAATAAACATGCCGTCATTGTTGTAGCAGAAGGTGCGGGACAAGACCTATTTGAAAACAGTAAAAAGACGATCGATGCATCCGGGAATGTTCTTAAAGACGACATCGGTGAATTACTGAAGCAGGAGATCTCGGCATACTTTCAACAAATCAATACTCCAGTTAGCATCAAGTATTTGGATCCCAGTTACCACATCCGGAGCGTTTCAGCAAACGCAGCAGATGCTGTATTTTGTCACTTGCTTGCTGAATATGCTGTTCACGCTGGCATGAGCGGAAAAACCAATCTTGTCATCGGATACTGGAACAATTTCTTCACCCATGTTCCTATTCAGTTAGCAACAAAGGAACGACGAATGGTCGACCTTGATAGCGCCCTTTGGCGCGGCGTCGTCAGCGCAACCCAGCAGGACAAAGCATCTAGAACGAATACAGATTCCATTTCATAAAGCAATCGTTGATCATTCAATAATTGCTTTACAAACCAGGGTGCCCAGAACAAGCTGAGCTTTCCTCTTACTCAAAACAAACAAGACCAACAAACGTCCTGCTATGACCATGGGTCCAGTGCTGCAATGGCTATTCACCATCGCCGCCTTCTTGGCAGGACTACTAATCAAGCGAATCTGCAAACGCTTTGGAGTACCGATCTTTCCCTGGCGCACACTCTGGATCGCACTACTGGCATCTACGACAGAACAGACCATTCAAGCCTTCCAGATTCCACTCTCAGCAGGTCTTGACGCCAACATCATCAGCAGCATTCTCGCTTCGATTGCTATCAGCCGATGCCTGGTTTGGCTGATCCTTGAAATGCTGCCAAAGCTCCGGATCTTGCCATACAGCCCGAAGATTCTGCGCGATCTGATTTTCATCATCGGGAGCATGCTGCTGATCGGCCTGAACCTGAAGAAACAAGCCAGCATCGACTTAGTGGGCCTAGTGACAACGTCAGCAGTTCTCACGGCTGTTATTGGATTAGCAGCACAAGATCCGCTCAAAGATCTCATCGGAGGATTAAGCCTTCAACTGGAACAGGTCATCCGCGAAGGCGACTGGGTCGAGATCGATGGACAAATTGGACGCGTTGCATCGATCAGTTGGAGAGATACAGAGATCAACAGCCTCTACGGGGCAAAACTGACGTTTCCTCACACCAGCTCCAACTCCAGCACGATCAGAAATTTCACCAGTAACGGACCCCACGGCAACCGTCTGATCATTGGCCTTGATTACAATATGCCACCAGATCTTGCTAAAAAATTAATGAAAAAAATATCAGACAATCACCCTCTTGTTCTACCTTCACCTCCCAGTATTGTCCGGATCAGCTCATTCGAAGAGAGCTGCATCAACTATGAATGGGTTAATTGGCAAGAACACTATGGCCAAAGTCGTGCGCTCCGTGGCGACCTGCAAGAACAGCTTTGGTATGCACTTCAGCGCGAAGGCTTTAGCTTCCCCTTCAGCGTTCACGATGTGCGGCTGACTAAAAATATCCAGACAGCCAAATCCACACACACCAAGAAAGCAGAATTACTCAAAACAGCCTCAAAACTTCTCCAAGCGAACCCACTCTTCTCCATTCTTTCCGAGCAACAGATTCAAAAGATGGTCAAAATAAGCTCGCTGCACTCGTATGGGTCCGGGGAAATCATCGCTACCGAAAACGAACCCGGGAACTCACTTTTTGTATTAATCGACGGGAATGTATCCATCAGAAAGCCAGCAATTGCACAAAACAACACAGAAATAGCTCGGCTTAAAAGCGGCGATATATTTGGAGAAATGACTGCCTTCGCAGGCACTCCACGTAGCGCTACGATTCAAAGCATTGGCAAGGTCGATGTGCTTGAAGTTGAACGACAAGCCATCGCCGAGTTAATTGAAGAAGAGCCTGGCTTGATCGAAACATTCGGAAAGATGATTAGCGATCGACAAGCCCAGCTCGACAAACTAAAAATCACTTCACCATCTTTAGCAAATCGCGATGTGGTGGGACGCATGAAAGAGCTGTTTCAAGATCTGCTCTCCTGATGCCGAACTCTGGAGTCAGTTAGCACCCAGTGCCGCCGCAAGCTCCGCTTGAGCGGCCTCAAGAGCACCAGGCAGGGCAGCACCATCGCGACCGCCGGCCTGGGCCAGGTTCGGGCGGCCGCCGCCGCCGCCCCCACAGAGCTTGGCAATGCCGCCGATGAACTTGCCGGCCTGGAGCT
>DOPG01000133.1:0-24058 GCA_003513555.1 Rhodopirellula sp.
GAGCGTTTTTTCTTCGGCGGCTTAGGTGGCTTTTTTCCAGGATTAGCCTTCAACCATGCTTCTTTTTCCGCAGCCTGCCGGGCCGCTAATTCGGCCGCTTCTTTCTTTTCTTTTGCAACCGAAGCCTTTTCTTCCTCTCGCGTGCGCCGCTGACCAAAATAAATGTTATCACCCCGACTTGCGACAACTTTATTCGTTGTCAGCAACTGCTTGAGTACATCTTTGTCTTCATCAAGAATCAATTCAATCAACCGATCGGTGCTTGCTGTCCCGTCAAACATGGCCCGGTAATGACTTGTCCCAGCAGCCGCACCCGTTTCACCAAGTGCCTTGGTGTCTTTGCAAATGTATCCCGCCAGATCGTAATCAAAATAATCCCGAAAGAACCTCAACACGCGTGGTTTGCGAACACTGTCATCTGCCAACATCCGTTCCACTTCACGCTTCACATCTGCCTTGGTTCTCATGCGTCCGTCCATGATGGACTGCCGTAACTGGTCGTCTGGCTGCAGGTATCGTAGCGCATGATTGACGGCCAAGCCCAATTCCCAATCCTGCAGCATGACACGACCATAACGATCTGCCTTCCCCTTCTGAACCAGTTCTGGCCTGAATAACGCGTCACGATCCAAGAAGACTGAGGAGAGTCCCAGAACCAGCCCTTCTTCTTTTCCGAGCTTCTCGATCGTTTGCTCGACCATTTTGAAGTACCCATCTTCTTCCAACTCGCTGGGTGGTCGAAAACACAACGCCTCAAACAAAAAGCGAATCGCTTCCCGCAGCTCTTCATCTGAAAATTCACTTACCTCAAAGAGAGCACTGATCGGGGTCAAGGGACGCATGACTTTGGTGCTGTAAACAATACTCGTGGGAAGTCCACGAAGATCCCCTTTCATTTTATCTTCGATGGATTTCGGATCATCCGTGATCTGATAGGGCTTGGCAATACTCAAAGGACCTCGTGCCATGTATCGGATGATGTCTCCAGCGACTCCAAAAACCTGTGTGGCCTCGGCGCTATTGACTGTCGAGAAATCTGAGTAATTTTCTAAGCCGTGTGCCCTCGGTGAGGAAAGAATTGCAGGAGTGCTCTTCACTGCAGTCGCGTAAGCAACGGTTCCACCCTGCCATTTGATAATACGGTCGGTACCGAAATAGATTTTCAGTTCACCACCGTGATTCGTGGGAACAAAATCTCCTTGGGTCCGTAACCCCGGCTTCTCTGCATTAAACTCCGGCTCTTGATTGATCAACGCATTCAAACGCGTCATGTGCTCCTGCGGAGTCACACGCCAGATTCGCGAGGGAGACGATGTTGGCATCAACTTGATGTCTGCTGGCAAAGACTCGAACAACAAGTCGTGGTCGACGAAGTTACCCTTATCGGGGTCAAGGTTTGCCTGAAACCCGCCTTTATCACGCATCACTCTCTGCAGTTCAGAAACAATCCAATCTGAAAACTGCAGACGTTCTACGACACCCACATCTGCTACATCTTGCGGTGGCATTTCCTTGAGCGTGACCTGTGCCCACACGCTCTTCCAGACTGCAGCATTGACTTCATTCACGGGCCCCAGATCAGCGAGCGAAAGATTCCCTTCTGGGTCTGTTGCACTGTGACAATCTAAACAGTGTGTTTCCAGAAACGATTTAGCAAATTTTTTGAAGTCTTGATCGACCTTGCTGCCAGGCGTATAGGTATCACCGTGTGCCGATGAAGTTGCCAGCAACATAAGCACGAACAACAACAAAACATTAAGCTTGCTCATATCATCAATTCTTTGACAGGACCGCTATCTGTATCAAATTTTTTGGCTAGTTGCTCACTCATGTTGAATCGGTCCACATTCTGCCCGGCAGCTCTGAGGATAGATGTGTAAAGAGCATTGATGGGACGTTTACCATCCAATTGAGTGAAACAACCCGTCTTGAATGCGCCGTCGCAATTGCCAAGCAACATGACGGGCCAATTTGCACCGTTGGTGTGCTGCTTGTCCGCATTGTTACTCGTATAAACAATCAGGGTGTTATCCATCATGGTTCCATTACCTTCAGGAACACTTTCCAAAGCTTGCATGATTCGGACCAGCATGCGACTGTTGTATTGCCGGATCTTGATCCAAATTGGATTGCCTGCCTGAGTCATATGACCCAAGTTGTGTCCTTGTTGTTCGACTCCCACACCTTTCCACGAACCAAAAATTTCCCCGCGTCCAGAGCCCAAAGTGAGGGTATTCGTGATTCCAGAAGTGACAGCAGAAATACCGAGGTCCAGAAGTGCATCATGCCAATCGGTTTCAAATTCCGGTTTGGTGTATCGATCATCGACTTCAGGCGCGAATTTTCGCAGGTGATCCGAGACCGTATCCAAACGATCACGTAAACCGTTTACATCTTTGAACCCCTGAACGAACTGTCCGTATCGCTGCTGATCACTCGAGGGAAGCGACTGACCTTTCGCTGCAGCTAATCGCTCGATTTGATTGAATAGATTTGAGCGTGCTTCGTGTTGGCGTTGGATATCTCCTGTTGATATACCGCCGTACAACATCTGATAAAGATGATTTGGATTCGAGTGCATAAAAATCGGCTGACCGGCACCGCTTGCAGACAAAGTTGCCAGCGTTGGCTTCGCAGTCATGTTCTCGAGCGAATCCATACCAATACAAAGATGCGGCAGTAAGGTCTCCGGCAACACTTTGCTCAACTCATGGTCAATCGTCGATCCACTGGGTGCAACACCGTCACCTCCGCGATAGCCACCCAAGGCACCAAAAAAAGCGCTGTGAGATGGACTGGTGTGAATGCCGTGCAAACCGTTGATGATGTGCAACCGGTCCTTGTATGGCTCAAGGGCACTGATCGGTTCGGGTAATTTCACCTTGGCTAATGAACCGCTTTTCTTCATGCCTTCGGGAATGCAGGTTCTGGGGTCAAACCCTTGATTCTGCATGAAGAAGATGACCCTTTTTGCCGACTTACCATCAGTCGACGAAGCCAGCAGATTCTGACCCGTTAGCGATGAAGTGAATGCGGCGCCGACGCCTGTAGCAACTCCTCGAAGCAGATTTCTTCGGTTCAGCATGATCAATCTTTCAACACGATGGACATTGCGATTTCACTTGGGAAAATCCCCGAGCAGAATCTGGAAATTATCTAGATCACGGTTCGTTACAAAAATCTAAACCGAATCAATAGGTTCAGGAAATGCAGTGGTAGGTGACCTTGGGTGCAAATCAAAGTGGATTTGTGGGACACACTTCTCATGATTAGATGCACAACCAGTCGGCTTTATTGTAATCTTGCCGCATTTTTGACGCAACTTCATTCCCACAAAGACCTTACAACACAAAAAAATCTCTCGGGTGCTGCTGACCCGTATCAGACTGCGTGAGGCCGCTATCTTTTCAGCGTTATCGGCATTTTGAAGCTGATTTATCGCCCACATTATCAAGCAACTTGCCGACGCCCACATTGACCTCCGTTGAGCCAAGCCGCCCGTGTTCGTTTCGAGCAGGTCATCACTTCGCCCTGGCACCCTTGGATGGATTTGGCGGCTTATCAGTTGATGGAGGCACTTCGTCCGGAGCACCCGGAAACGCAGCATGAAGGCGATGTGTCCAGTCAGGGAAATATAGTCGCTTGGCGGCCGTCGCAGGAACAGGTTTACGCGATGATGGAAATGGCTTTCCATACTTACTTACAGCGAGACTTCGGTCTGTAAATGCAGCCATCAACGCAACCAAATCTTTGACTTGCTGATCAGTCAGCTTCAGGTTGCCCATATCTTCCCGATTAACCGTTTCTGGAAAGTCAGTGACACCCCAACGTTGAGGTTCCAAATCCCTCTTGTTATAGAATTCCATCACCTCCTGCAGGGTCTGGATGGAGCCATTGTGCATGTACGGTGCGGTCAACTCGACATTTCGCAATGAAGGTGCACGAAACTGCCCCATACCCTCGTCACCAATCTTCGCCCCAAGTCCTGAATCTTTCTCTCCTCGCGAAGGCACACCTAAATTGTCATAGCCAAAGTCACTCAACAGAGGCGGTGTCCAGCTGGTTGGTTCAAGCAAATGACAATCAGCGCACTTACCTGGACCACGAAAGACCTCCAACCCACGACGCTCAGACTCTGACAATGCCCCACTGTTACCTGCCAGATAATCATCGATTCGGGCATCAAATGGTCGAAACATTGGATCCTTGAGAAACTCGACTAACGCCCGAAATGCGTGATAGGTCAACTGTCTGTCATCTTTCCAGCGTTGGGGACCAATCCAGTTTTTCATTTCTCCTGCATAAGCTGATCGCCTCAGGCGGGCCGCCAACTCTGCCAGATCAGTCAAATTCATTTCGTTGGGATCAAAGAAAGGTTGTTGAACTTGTTCAAACAAATCGCGTGCTCGACCGTCATGGAACAATCCGCCTTCGTATGCATAAATCTCGCGGCCATCCTCCGTGAACAGATCTTCATACGCAAAGCTGGGAATCAATGCAGCGTACATCAATGATGGTGCGTTCCGTCGACCCTCTCGACCTTTCACGGCCCCAGGTGAAACAGGCCGAGGATCGGCAAACGCAAATGCGGGACTGTGACAGGAAACACATGCTTGTCCAACTGGACGCGACAAACTTTCGTCCAAAAATATTTCTTGACCAATCTTCGCCGCTATTCCCTGTTCGGTGGGCCCGCTATCTTCAATCGCCTCAACTGACTCTATCGCCACCATGTCAACTAGAAACAGACAAGGCAGTAATGCTGCCACAATACGATGAGAAGACCACCATTCCATCATTAGTCAAATACTTGAGGGCACTGGTACAAACCTACACAATCAAACAACGGAATCTGTTTTAGACTTCTGAGAGCCGTTCTGTCGCATCACCGAAGTGATCCAAACTCACTCCCATTTTATCCATCATGCTGAGATACAGCCGGCATATCTGTCGATCCGATTCACCAGAATAGTCGAGATTCTGACCACCTTTGATTTGCCCACCCGCAGAGCCAACCATGACGACAGGTAACCGAGTGGCATCATGATTACCAGTCAGCATGCTTGAACAAAGCATAATCATGGAGTTGTCGAGCGCAGTACGTTCACCCTCCTGAATCGAATCCAGACGCTTTGCAATGTATCCGACCTGTTCGAGGAAGAACTGATTCACTTTCAGCCAGTCTTCTGAATCGGTGTGAGATAACAGGTGATGGATCATGTAATCGACGCCCAGATGGGGAAACCGTAACGTCCCATGATCATTATTAAGTTTCAGGGTACAAATGCGCGTGGTGTCGGTCTGAAATGCCAACACGAGGATGTCGCACATCAACCGCATGTGCTCAACAATGTCCTGTGGATAACCATCAGCGGGTCGTGGCAGATTCGGCTCCGACAATGTGGGTCGCCAACCCTGTAACTCACCCTTCTGCCCAGCTCGCTCAATCCGTTTTTCGACTTCCCGTACCGAGTTCAAGTATTCGTCAAGTTTCTGTCGATCAGAATGGCTAATACGACTACGAACATCACTTGCATCCTGCAAGATAGCGTCGACGACGCTCCGATCACCGCGACCGGCGGGTTCTTTGAAAAGCTGATCAAACGCAAGAGCCGGATAGACTTCCAGTGGTGTCGGTGACGTTGGACTGCTCCACGAGATGTGTGAGCTGTACAACATCGAGTAATTCTTGTGCACCGATGGATTGGCCTTCTCGCAGCCCAGAATCAGGCTAGGCAACTTTGTGCGCTGCCCGATTCTTTGGGCAACCACCTGATCCATACTAGTTCCGGAACGTATCGTGCCACCGGATGACAGAGGAGCTCCAGACAACAAATTTCCGGTTTGTGAGCTATGAATATTTCCTTTCAAGGCCTCTGCGTTGTAAAGGCCATTAATAAACACCATCCGATCACGAAACGCCTCAATCGGTTTTAGAACCTTACCGAGTTCCATTTCGCTCCCAGTTCCACGCGCCCACCATTCTTTGGAATGGTACCCACAGCCAGAGAACAACACAGCCATTCTGACAGGTGCTGTGTCCTGTCTGTCTTTTGACTCATTGCCACCCTTGTGGTCGTTTCCCGCAATCTCATTGCCGAAACTATTAATGGATTCCATCCATGGCAACGCCATCGTGACACCCAACCCGTGCAGCATCCGGCGTCGGCTCACTCTATGACTTTTCATCATGCGTTCCTTTAAGGTTGAACATCGCTTTGCTGGTCACGAATCTGACGAAACTGTGTACTATTGATAATCGCTCGAATCGCGATCTCAACCCGAAAGTCTCCCGTCGCCAATGTCTGTTGTATCTCATCCAGCAGAGGCTCATCTGATAGCAGCACCTGGCGGCCAAGGGCGAACCCGAGCAACTTTCTGCAGAACTGTCGGGCAACATCCTCAATCCGATCTTCACGCAAGTATTGTCGCAGTTCCCTTGCGCCGCCGATCACCTGCCCATCGAGCAATGTTGCGCTGGTATCAATGTCTGAATCACGTCTTGCTCCCATAGCATCATACTCTTCAAGCGCGAAACCAAACGGGTCAATGTGAGCATGACACTTCGCACAAGCTGCCACGGTACTGTGCTTCTCGATTAACTGTCGAGAAGTCAGTCCCTCAGGCAACTGTTCCGGCAATACCGGAACATCAGCAGGTGGCTTTGGCAGTTGCTCTCCCAGCAGCGTTTCGTAAACCCAGTTACCCCGCAAAATTGGGCTGGTCCGCGACGCACCTGACTGGCTAGATAAAACTGTCGCCATTCCCAACACCCCTCCACGTCCCTTGGAACGCATACCTTCGAATCTTCGCCAAGTCGCCTCATCTGCATGATCTAGATCATTGTCCTGATTTGCATCCCAATCGAGTCCATAGTGTTTCGCCAACGGTTGGTCCAGGAAAGTATGATCTGCGTCAACCAAATCCCGAATTGACCCGTTATTTTGGAACATATCCTCAAAGAACCGTATTGTTTCGCCGTACATGCTACGTCTTAGTGTCGCAAACTCCGGATACAGCTTTTCATTTTTATCATCATTCTGGTCAAAGTCTCGCACATGCAACCACTGGCAGGCAAATTGCGGTGCAAGGCGCTTCGCACGAGGGTCTTGTAACATTCGGCTCACTTGCTGAGCCATCACTTTCCTTTCTTGCAGTTTCCCACTGCGCCCCAAATCCAATAATTGCTGATCTGGTATCGATGACCATAAAAAGAAGCTGAGCCTCGATGCCAATGCCTCGCCTTCAACATCCGATTGACCAGTACCCAGACTTGGTGATTCAAGTTTGTAAAGAAACTCTGGCGCTGTCAAAACACGGGCCAATAACGCTTGAAGCGCACGGGAATGCTGCATCCCTTCGCGCCTCAGGCGATGGTAAAAATCGAGTAGTTGCTGCTGGGATGATGTTTCAAGTCGGTGACGCCAAGCGCGGTCCGCAAATTGCATCACCTTTTGAAGTTGCAGCGGTTCTGATTTGATTTTGCGTTTTCGAAATTCTTCAGCCCGACGATTGATCGGGGCTCTGAGCGGTTCAAACGCGATTACCAGATCGGGGCGATCTTGAGTTGCAAATTCCGATATCTGCTCAAATGAAACAGCCAGTTTAAGTGGCTCATCACTGACAAAGAACATCTCATCCCAAAGCCGATCCAACTCGCTTTGTTCTTCCGAAGTAAGCATCAACTGGGACAGATAATCATCCTCTCGGTGAAATAGTCTCAAGGTCACCACTTCATCCACAGGGACAATGCGCGAATAGCACAAAGCCGGTGGAAAAACAGCACCGAAAGACCGCACCGAGGACCTGATCTGCTCGCCCGTCGAGCCATCTGGATGCACCAAAAAGGTGCCACCAAAATCAAGCTCCGGATCCTCAACCGCGTTCGCATGAACCTTGACTTGAACAGTTCCCTGCACACCACGGGTTACATGCAGTTTCGCGGTAGTCACGAATTCGCTGGCCTTCAATTCAGCGGGAATAGCGATCTGGATGGTTGAAGTACCCCGAGTGCACAAATCTTCGGGTTGCAAGTCTGCAACATCCGGATGTGTACCAAACGGCAGTGCATTCCCGGCGCCGGGTTGTTGCGTGTCAGTCTGTTTCAAAGAAGACTTCCCCAGACTCAACCACTGCAATGGTCCCCGCCAATCCAACACTTGCCGCCGCAGTTCCTGGTCAGCCGCAGAAAGTGTCTCGTGCTCGTTGGTTGTGACCACCCGTTGAACTGCTGCCGCTAGTTCCTTCAAATCATCCTGTTTGCCTGTGTCTGGTTTTTCCTTCCACAGGATGGCCTGCTCGCGCCACGCCGCCAAAGCCGAGCCATCTGGTATCTGTAATCCTTGTTCTGGATTACTTTGTCCAAAATTCCACACCTCTTCATGGCCAAACGTATCCGCCATCGGGTTACCTTCGTGCACACGACCTACCACCTGGTCACTTAAACTCCAGGTTCGTTGCTCCCCTTCCTGCTCGACCAGCTTCAAATCCACATGCGTTGTATCGCAACTGTGATTGTTGTCTCTGGGAAGAATCTGCAAAGCAATCACATCACCTACGGCCAGATTCAGCGTTTGCGTGCTAGCCCAGCTATCATGACCACCATTTTCGATGAGTCCTTCCGCGACAAGCCGGGTTCCCCATTTAGTGCGCTGTTCGATCCTCCAACCCGCTCCGTTCCCGCACTTGTTATCCGCATCAGCGACAGAAAAACTCACTTCCAGAGGCCCTGATACTGGACTTTTCCACGCGACCTCAGCGGCGCTGGTTGGTGATGGATGCACCACGATTGAACGCGGTGGAATGGTAAGTGTCAAAAAACTGACACTCTCGTTTGAACGATTCGCCAAGATGCTTGGAGTTTCAAAAGATCCCCAGCCATTAATCGCATCGTACCCCTGAACCTTTGACAGAGGTTGTGTAAACAGACCCGAGATTCTGCGTGTGTCCGTGCGTTTCAGGCCGGCTACAGCAAACCAGTTTGCCAATAAGGTACGGTTCAACCCGCTCGGATCAGGTTCTTCATCTTTCGTTGGATGAGCAGGTATTGGTTTATCCATTATCTTCAGCATCTGCGCGAGATATCTGGAAGTCTGCTTGAGTTCACTCTGCTGCAGCGAGCGTACTT
Organism: Rhodopirellula sp.; assembly: GCA_003513555.1. Taxonomy (GTDB): domain Bacteria; phylum Planctomycetota; class Planctomycetia; order Pirellulales; family Pirellulaceae; genus Rubripirellula. The sequence continues at coordinate 9,128 of DOPG01000133.1, forward strand.
TAGCACTCAAACTCTTCACATCCCTCAGCATGATCGATGTCGGACTGCCACCTGAATCCGATTTTATCAACAGGCGAGGCTCTCTCCAAAGCACGTAATCATGCGCATCTCCGTCGCCCAGATCATGAGCTGTCAAAGTCACTTGTATTACATTACCGTCATCTGCTCCGGCTAACGGCAAACGCAATTCCTGCTCAGCGACAACCGGAACGACTGGTTCCATCCACCTTTGTGGACCACCCTGTCGACCGATGTGGCCAATCGAATTGAACTTCCAGAATCCATCTTGAACCTGTTTGACTTTGCTCAGCAATGACTCAACATTGTCAGCCGTTGCCTGCTGGAAGGATTTTCGAAATTGTCTGACCAAAAAAGAATCGGATTCCGAATTGGCAAGCATACTCCAGATCGTGGAAAGATAACGAGGATTCAACCCGCGTTTTAACGCAACTCGCTCAAGCGTGGTGTTTCCCTGCTTCAATTCCTCACGGCTTTCCACCACGGCGTGCAGGTATTTTCGAATTGGGAGCATACCTCCCTGATTCGTCTGAAATTTGATGCCCTGCAGATCGACTGCCGTACCACCGCCATCAGCCGTATAACGCCGATAGAAAGCTTGTATTTCTGACAACTGTTCATTGGTGCGATCACGTTGAGTCGTGGATGGACTGAATTCAATTCCCGTGGGCAGCAATACTAGGTGCTCCGCCACTCGTTTCGCCGAATCTAGGTACTTTCGAAACAGCGAGGGGGACATCGCCTGCCCACTTCCAACATTGGTGAACCCTTCACCAGCTGCGCCATCGACAGGGAAACCTTGAGTTGGATTCAGTGAAGCCAATCCCGTCAAGTCACGAAGCACGTATTCATATTCATCGTTGCTCAAACGCCGCAACGGCACGGGTCCGGGATCTCCGGCACTCGCAGCTGCCTCAGCTTTCAAAAACAAGTTGGTCCAGGAGATTAATCGCTTTCGATCAGTATCATCGGGTTGCTCAGCCTCGGGCGGCGGCATTTGCCGACTCTCCAGCACACTGCGCACCTTCAGCCAGACATCAATCTTGTCACGCGCCTGTCCAATTGTTTTCATTTGTTCAAAATTGATGTCTCCTTCAGGAGAGTCCTTGCCGTGGCAGCTTCCACAATGATTCTTTATCAGCGCAAGTGTTCTTGCATCCAGCACGTTGGCGTCCAACGGTACTTCCTGAGCGGCAAGCACACGACAGGGGCATAGAACAATGGCACAGGAAATGGAACCCACGAGTACTAGCAGCTTGCCTGCAAACCTGCGCTTAATCGGATGCTGCTTTTGATCGCGAATGATGATGGAAATCACCCATGATGAAATCTGCCTTAGCATCTTCTCAACTACCATCAGATCGTTCGTCGGCTTATACAATGATGCTGTTTCAACAATGACTGTGATGGACCTGTTCTACTGATCGGCCCACAACATTGGTCAACAACAAGTTCAATAATACGAACTGTCTCTGCCATCCTTTGCTGACGGTTGACCTAGCTTCCCGCACTCTCTCGGCGAAAGAGAATAGTTTAACAGTTCACAAAGTCGACTGTGATCGTAAAAACAGACCCCTGATTTTCTTTTCTGCATCTTTAGAAAATCGGCATTTGACATATGGAATCGCTGCTTAACGAACGAGCGTTCAAACACCATTGGCCGAGTTCAAAGTCACCTCGGGCTCCGCGGACGGCAGCGGTGGGGGTAGATTTTCGGGTGCAGTATTTCTATTTTCCGATTCCATCGATTCGCTTTCCGTGGGTACGACGCGAATGACACGATCGGGGGCTCTCCCTGACTTTGGGCCCAAGTAGTTTTCCAGAAGCACTTTGGTCTCGGCGAACCCAGGGGTGGCAGTGATGTACCGGAGTTCCGGATTTGCAATGACCCCATCGTAATGTGACAGAAGTTCTTGCAACTCTGCAGTCTTGCCGCCAGCCATTAAAGATGGCAACAGGAGAGGGCCGAGATACTCGAGCCAGGCTTCACCATACTCGCTGGCAGCTAAGCCATGGGCGAACTGCTGTACAACCCTGTTCAACTCACGATCCGCTGGGCCAGCATCAGCCAACATGGATGCACGACTACGGCGGATCGGCTCTACCGTGTTGAAACCATAGAGTTCCTCCATCACCATCGGTGTCGAATCCCGCGGTATTCGAGGCGTTCGATATCGCCCTGGATACTTACTGTCATAGCGGTATCGTTCTCGAAAATAGGGATCCTTCAACAGATCAGGCGCTTCAAAACTGCCATAGCGATACGGATCGTAGCCGTAACCATCAAATCGATAGGGGTCGAGATATCCAAAGCTGCCGAACCCGGGATAGTAGCCATAGCCGGGGAAGGTACCAATTCCAATGTTGATATTGAGACCCGAGGAGGTTCTGTAAGAACGCTCGTTCTGTTCCGCTTTCGCAGGTTGTCGATGACTGTCGTAACGCTGAAGCTTCGCACCTCGTTTGGACTGGTGACGTCGGCCAAATAGTTGAGCATCCGCCTGCGTGCAGTGCAGAACACTGAAAGTGACAACAATGATTATCAAGATACGAAACATGCAAAAGCCTCCGGCAACTCAACGAATTGGAACTTCTGAACTCTAGGACGCAGACAGCATCGCAGAGTGACTTTGAGCCAGTTTTGTGAAACGACTTCCGTTGCAATCCCTACAATGTGAACAGATCGACTGTCGAACACGTCGCATCCCAGTTCAAGGGACGTGGTGCATGTCACCGGAATACCGATTTTGCGAGTCAACCGAGGGGAGGCGAAGGCTTCACCGAGGTAGCCAGCAGTTCAAAGACGCAGCGGCACAGTATCGAATCGACACGACGCTGCTACCATGATGCTTGAGCCTTTTGATTTTCCTGCCCCTCACATGCCTCACAGACTGTCATGAGACTACCCACAACGCTCGCTTTGCTTTTCACATGCCAAGTGACCGCCATTGCAGATGTGCGTCTGCCAAGCCTGTTCAGCAACCAGATGGTGTTGCAACAGAACACGAACAATGCTGTTTGGGGATTCGCTGATCCAGGTGAAAACATCTCCATCACGCCGAGTTGGGGAAATCCGGTCAAAACAACGGCCAACACGGTAGGCCAATGGCGAGTCTTTCTGAAAACACCCTCACACGGAACCGGTCATTCACTTGTCATCCGTGGAAAAAACACCCTATCGCTGACGGATGTGGCTATCGGTGAGGTCTGGTTGTGCGCTGGCCAGTCCAATATGGGTTGGGCGTTGGGCAACTGCTTCGATGCCGAGCAGGAAACAAAACGTGCCAATGCTCCCAACTTGAGGATTTTCAAATCGTCGCGCGAACACTGGCACGAACCGCTCAACGAATCACGTGACCAGCTTTCAAAATGGGTCGCCTGTACCCCTGAAACCGCCGCAATGACATCTGCGGTTTCCTACCACTTCGGCAAGACGCTTCAAGAAACTCTTGGCATCCCTGTGGGAATCATTGTGCAGGCCTACGCCGGAACACCAATCGAAGGCTGGATGCCTGCCGAAATCCAACGTGACGATCAACGCACTCAGATGCACATTGCACAACTGGACAGGAACTCTCGGCGCTTTGATCGCAATGACGCACTCAAAACGTACAAGCAGGAACTCCTCGCCTATCAGCAGAAGATCAATGCTGGTGAAACGATGAAGAATCAGTGGAAACAACTCCAACCACCTTTCATCACCAAACCTGCCAACCTCGGTCACCAATACCCCGGTCATATCTTCAACGCCATGATTCACCCCATTCGGCCTTATGGAATCCGGGGGGCGATCTGGTATCAGGGTGAACGGAACTCCAAGAATGTACCGCAGGCAGCGCACTATCGTGAGCAAATCAAAAAACTGATCAGCTACTATCGTTCATCCTGGCACGAGTTGTCGGATGGGAATGTCGCAGACGACTTTCCGTTCATCCTCACTCAGTTACCCAGTTGGAATCCACCACAAACCACGCCTGTTGAAGGACTCGAGGCACCATGGGCGGTCAATCGTGAAGCGATGCGGCTGGCCAGTCAGGAATTGCCAAATGTAGGACTGGTCGTTTCCGTCGATACGGGCGATGCCGTTCTACTGCACCCAAAGAATAAACGACCCATCGGAATACGGCATGCACGGTATGCACTTGCAAATGTATACGCAATCGACGTGATCGGCTCTGGCCCGCAGTTCACCAATCAACGAATCGACGGCAGTCGAATCATCCTCAACTTTGATTCACCGGGCAGTGGTCTGGTCACTGCCAATGATTTGAACCAGATCGGTGATTCGAAACTGAACTCCTTTGCCATTGCCGGTGACGATGGGCAATGGAAATGGGCAGACGCTACCATCGACGGTGACCAAGTGGTTGTTTCATCCAGCGAAGTGAAATTACCTGTTGCAGTGCGCTATGCGTGGGCGATGAACCCATCACAGCGAAACCTGTTGTACAACCGCGAAGGTCTGCCAGCATCACCATTTCGAACTGATGACTGGCCGTTATTTGATCCCGAGGATGAAGTCATCGAGGTCATCAAGCCGCAGGCTCCCGAAGGGTACGCGCCGGAGGATTGGCAACGACCAGTCATGCTGCCGATACCCAGTCCACAGCCGTTGAAGGCAACATCCAAGAAAAATCATGGCGGCAAGGTCCATCATGAAAGTGGGACGGCTCCTGAAATCACCGATCTCAATGCCAAGGATGTTTCCTACGCGCTGGAAAAAAACATCCCCGATCTCGAAACGCCCTATGTCAGTACCTCCCCACAGGACCAGATGGACGGTATCGCTGTTGGCAATTTGGGTACTGATAACGAACTGGAAAAACGCATTCTCGCATTCGCAAACGAAATCGACGCAGGTGACCATGGAGAGATTGACAGTCTTCTCCTTTCCCAGCACGGCAAACTGTTATTTGAATCTTACTATCGACGCGGTCGAATCAACTACCCGCACTACCAAATGTCGATCACCAAATCCTACACAGCGATGGCGATCGGTCGCGCGATTCAATTGGAGCATCTGAGCATGGATGACTTGGATCGCCCCGTGGTTGATTTCCTCAAAAATATTGATCGATCCAAAATCGTTCCCGGAGCTGACCAGATCACACTTGCCCAAGCTCTTAATATGAAATCCGGTATCCGGATTGATCGGGCCAAGGTCAATGAACTCCGAAAAGAAAAAGATCTGCTGACAGGTCAGGGACAAATTCAGGCCTACCTGCAATACAGCACTCCGATACCTACCGACAACAAGAGCTTCAAGTACCAAGGCTCCGATCCTTCGATGGCAATGCAAGTCCTGGAATCTGTCGTGCCGGGTTCTGCCAGACATTTCATCGAAACAGAACTGCTCGCCAAACTTGGAATCACTAACTTTGCCTGGCAAGACGATGTCAGTGGACTCCCCAAATCAGCTGCTGGAAGCAGCATGCGTTCCCGCGACATGCTCAAGTGGGGCATGTTGGTCAGCAACGGCGGCAAGTGGAACGGCGAACAACTGATTCCTGCCGACTTTGTTCAACGAGCAACGGATCGTATCAACACGAATCCTCAGGGAACCTCTTACGGCTATTTCTGGTGGCGACACGACATGCAAGTCGGAGAACGCTCTTACGATTGTCGATCGGGTCGTGGTGCTGGTGGCCAATTCATTTTGATGTTGCCAGAACTGGATCTGATTATCGTCGTAACAGCGCACCAGCAAGGCATGGGAAAAATGCTGAGTACGGTGCCGAAGAAACTTCTACCTGCGTTCACACGCAACCAGTAACGAGTGTTTTCGCAAGACGTGCAGGCTCCCAAATCTCATTCCTCACCACTACGCAAATCACTAATAAACGGCGGCGTCACAATCACTGGTTCAAAATCAAGCAAACAGATCAGTTACAACCTTTGCCTCTTCCGGTCCCGTCAATTGGTGTAGCCGGCCTTCGTGCTGGAAGTTCAACTCACGATGATCAAGTCCCATCAAGTTCAGAATCGTCGCATGCAGATCGCGGAAGTGTACTTTTCCTTCGACTGCCCGGGCACCCGTTTCACTGGTTTTCCCATGAACGTAACCTGATTTGACGCCACCGCCAGCCAACCAGAAAGTGAATCCTTTGGCGTTGTGTCCGGTTTCGTCTTTTCCGTCATCCGGCGTCAATCCCGGCCGACCAAATTCGCCACCCCACACCACGAGAGTGTCATCCATGAGTCCGCGGACCGTCAGGTCTTCCAGCAGTGCCGCAATCGGTGCATCAGTGGTTTCACAATTGGCCTTCAAATCACGGCGATGATTCTTGTGCTGATCCCAACCACCATGATTCAGTTCAATGAACCGCACCCCCGCTTCGGCAAAACGCCGCGCGAGTAGACATTGTCTACCAAAATCAGTTGGCCGGCAGGTGCCAATCGATATTTTCTTTCCGACTCGATAGCGTTGCAACGTCGCCTCGGTTTCATTGCTTAAATCCAATAGTTCCGGAGCGGCCGACTGCATGCGGAAAGCCAACTCCATCGATTCAATTACCCCCTCAAGGTGTTGGTCTCCCGAACGTTGCAACGCGTGCTTGCTATTCATCTGCTGCACAAAATCCAATTGCCGCCGTTTGATTGAACGTGGAAGATGATCACCGGCAATGTCACGAATGGTCGCCGCAGACATATTCTCGCCATTGGTACCGATGGGCGTACCTGCGTGCTCGGTCGGCAAAAATGCACTGGAATAAACAGATGGTTTGGCAGCATTCAAGCTGATGAAAGTGGGAAGATCCTCGTTCTCACTTCCAAGACCATACGAGATCCAAGAGCCCATGCTTGGTCGTTTTCTCAGGCGCTCGCCAGTGTGCAATTGCAAAAATGACTGCGCATGATTGCCCGTATCAGCATGCATTCCATTGATGACACAAAGTCGATCCGCATGTTTTGCTGTCTCTGGCAACAGTTCCGAGATCCACATTCCACTTTCGCCTCGTTGCTGAAAAGCGAAAGCTGACCCTGGATGTTTCTTGTTTCCTGTTTGTGGCTTGTAATCAAACGTGTCCATTTGCGCCGGACCACCACTCATGCACAAAAAGATCACTCGTTTCGCCCGGGCTGAGCCTGCAAGGCCTGGCGATTTCGGGGTTCCTCCCACCTGAACCGTGGCTTGGCACAGCGCGGACTGCAACGCCAAGTAACCAAATCCGCAGGATGCGGATTGCAGCATGTGTCGTCGTGAAATCATGTCAGTAATCAATCCACGTAGCGAAATTCGTTTGTCATCAACATGGCCTGACAGAAACTCTGCCAAACCCGGTACCTGCGTTTCCCCGCGTCACTCTCAATTTTCTCAAGGTGATCATCGATGGCTACAAGATAATCCATCGACTGCTGTAACTCGACCTCCGTGGGCAACCTCTGGAAACAGGTTTGAAATACTCTCCGCACCCAGGCTTCTTCTGCTGCTGGCCCATGACCCTTGGTGTCCGCACTTTCCAGCAAATTGCCCGCATAAATCCTTGCCTGCGAAACCACAAACTCGCTGTTCAAAAGAAAGAGAGCTTGGGTAGGCAACGTGGTAATCTCGCGTTGACCGGTGATGCCAACGGCATCGGGCAAGTCAAAAGCTACCAACTCGGGTGGAGGTGCGTGTCTCAGCATGCACAGGTAAATGCTTCGATGATTTGATTCACGATGCAAATTGGTCGCTTCGCCCGGTGGCCAGTTAATCAAAGCGTCGATTTTCTCGACCGCAGACCCCCGCTGTGGAGAGTAATCAAGTGTTCCCGTGACCTGAAGAATGCTGTCGCGTAAAGACTCAGCATCGAGTCTTCGTCGCTGGTGACGAGCCATCCAAAGATTGTCCGGATCTGCAGCCACAGAATCGGAATCATGATGACTGGCCAATTGGTAGGTCCGGGACAAGACAATTTGTCGAATCATCTGCTTGACCGACCAGCCTCGACGGACAAACACTTCGGCCAGATAATCCAATAAGTCCGGATGGGTAGGTCGGGCACCATAGACCCCAAAGTCATCGGGCGTGGCGACGATCCCGCGTCCCATCAAATGCATCCAAATCCGGTTGACCATGACTCGCGAAGTATGAGGGTGCTCATCGCGGATCAACCACTCCACCAATTCTGATCTCCCACTTGAACCTTCACTCACTTCAAAAGATCCCTGCAGGAATCGGGGAGTGACATCCGCTGGAAGTGTTTCATAGGCAGTCAGAACACCCCTGACCACCGAGTCTCCTTTTTTTGCTCCATCGCCATTGATGTGGATTTTGATGTCGGCAGGCTTTGACTTTTCACGCACACCCATCGCGTACCCATCGACAGGTGTGGGAATGATTCCTTTGGGTTGGCCAGAAGCCGCATGTAGTCGCAGGACCGATTCACGATCCAAAGCACGCTCATAGGTGGCAAACTTCCCAACGTTACCCTGCAAAGGCGCAAACTTGTCACTCCGACGGGCAAGGCTGAATTCGCGCGACTCACCAAAAGTCGACTCGAGCTCACCTTCCAACTCAAGCTGACCATTCAAATACACCTCAACGATCTCCCCTCGCCTCACCAGAACCACATGGTTCCATGAGTTCGGGGGAATCACCGTCGAACCTTTGATGGACTTCTTCTTGTCGTTTCCATTGAATACAAACAACTTGCCAGTCACTGCTTTTTCATGTTTTCCGCCAATCCCGAGATGGTCCCCCGGCAAAGTCTTGTCCCCCAACTTTGCTCTGGAAAACAGATAGGTCGTGATGGGCCGCGCATCGTTTTTCAGCGTATTACGAAACCAGAATGAGACGCTGTAAGATTCAGCTTCACCCGGGAATTCGCCATGCAATGCCGTCTCCTTGACTGTGGCAAAGTCGGCGTTGCTGAAAGAAAGTTTTGATTCCGGTTTCAACTCCTTCGGATGCTCGGTCAGTGATTCGCTGATCACCGGATGTAGCTCTTCAATGATTTCTGTGTAACGCTCTGCAAAGACCGGTGTCTTACTACGATCAGGCTGTGTCTGGTCAACCACCAACTTTGACCGCAACTCGTGCAATTCAGTCGGTGGTGCTGTCAGCTTCTCATTTCCCGCAGCTCCATAAAGTGTTTGTGTGCTCGAAAAAATACCAGCTAGCGAGTAATAGTCACGCGTCGGAATGGGATCATGCTTGTGATCATGGCAACGGGCACAAGCAACACTCAAGCCAAGGATGCCAGTGCTGACAACATTGATCTGATCATCAACCACATCCATCGCGAAGTTGGCGTTCATCGCCGACGCAGGCTTGGAACCCAAGGCCAAGAATCCAGTAGCCACCAGATAGCGATTCCTTTCTTCAGCATCTTTGGCCTTCAAAAGGTCGCCCACCAATTGCTCCCTCAGAAACTGGTCATAACCCGGATCCCGATTCATCGCGTTGATGACGTAATCGCGGTACCGCCATGCGTGTGGGAATGTCGCGTTTCTGCCCAGACCGTCGTCACCGTTTGATTCACCGTATCGGGCAACATCCAACCAATGCCTTCCCCAACGAATTCCAAACTGGGGTTCGGCCAACAATCGGTCCACCAATTTTTCTACAGCCCGTGTACCCTCACGCTGATGGTCCTGAACAAAACTGGCAACCTGTTCAATGGTGGGCGGCAGACCAGTCAAGTCCAAGTACAGCCGCCGAACCAGCACTCTGGAGCTGGCGTCTTTCGCCGGTTTCAGACCAGCTGCTTCCATTCGAGCAAGCACGAATTGATCCAAGGTGCCACGTGGCCAAGCCTGATCAACCACCAGTGGAACTGGTGACACAGTCCGAGGTTGAAATGACCAAAGTGAATCGAGATTTTGAGGGCCTTGGAACAATTTCGAGGATGATTCTGTTCTTGGATCAAATGCGCCTTGAGCAATCCATTTTGAAAAATCATTCAGCACTGCATCCGGCAACTTTCCCTTGGGTGGCATTTCCATCCCATCGTAACGCAAGGCCTGCATCAAGAGACTGTCGTCAGGTTTACCTGGCACGATCACTGCGCCTGATTCACCCCCAGCCCTCACCCCCGCGCGACTGTCGAGCAAAAACTTGCCACCCACCTCCTTGGAATCACTGGCATGACATTCGTAGCAATGTTCGACAAGTACAGGACGAATCTTCTTTTCAAAGAAATTCAGTTGTTCACTCGCAGGCTCAGAAAAACCCATCGAAGCGTGAAAGGCAACCATGCACCAGAGTGCCTGAGTACTCAGCTTTCGCAAACCAGTTGTGGTCAGAATCCGCGAACGAAACACGACAAACACCCAACGGAAGAAGAGTGGAGAGAGCAGGCAGGATACAGGCGGGTCCCCCATTCTAATGAGGCGAGCCGGCCAGTGAAACGACTTTTCTCACCTATCTCACCCATCACAATGAAATTTATCAAGTGATCACTTTGGTTTCATATCGCCTCGAGACGCCTCCACCGAGATTTACAGCTCACTCGCTCGAGCTCATGTTCAGAGGCAGACCTCCGCCCGAAAGCTCGAATTCCGTTTTGCGGATTTTGTTACAGGACGGTGTATCGCGTATGCAAAATGGCGTGGGCAGGTAAACTGTTCAGGAGTACAAAATCGCTCACCCAAAATCTTAAGTAACCCGTTCGTAATCAAGTTGTGTCATGAAATACTTGTTTTTCCTGCTAGTGAACCTGCAATTGATGGTTTCTGTCAGCCTTGCTGCTGAGCGTCCCAACATTCTGTTCATCATGTCTGATGATCACGCATGCAATGCGATCAGTGCCTATGGCGGCAGACTCGCCGCAGTCGCACCAACTCCCAACATTGATCGACTTGCCAAAGAGGGAATGCGACTGAACAAGTGTTTTGTCACGAATTCAATCTGCACACCCAGTCGTGCAGTGATCCTTTCGGGTCAGCATTCACACGTCAACGGTGTGAAGACACTGGTTGATGCCTTCCCAGGTCCCGACAAAGGCATTCCCAATGTTGCCGAACTACTTCGGCAATCCGGCTACCAGACGGCACTCGTTGGCAAATGGCATCTTCGTTCCGCACCGTGGGGATTTGACTACTGGAAGGTGGGGCCGGGTCAGGGTCTTTACCACAACCCGATCTTCATCACCTCGACCGACGGTGTCACCTATTCATCACGCGTCAAGAAAACTGCAAATCGCACAAAGGGCTATTACACAGACCTTGTCACTGACTTCGCATTGGAATGGCTCGACCAACGGGATGACCAAAAACCATTCTTCATGATGCTGCACCACAAGGCTCCGCATGGTAAATGGGAACCAGCAGATCGGCACAAAAAATATCTTGCAGATGTGGATATCCCTGAGCCGGAAACTCTTTGGGAAGATTTCTCGCACCGCTCTTCTGCGACCAGAGATATGGGAACCTCCATCACAAGCAGGCTGCACCCCCGCCGAACAATGGTCGCTGATGTGCAAAAAGCCGATTGGCCTGCCGGTTCAATCGATCTTTCCGGAATGACCGAGAAGGAAAAAGGCAAAGCGGCGTACCAGAAATATCTGCATGATTACCTCGGCTGCGTCAAAGCGGTCGACGAAAACGTCGGACGTGTTCTCGACTACCTGGATAGAACCGGGCTCGCTGAAAACACACTGGTGATCTACACCGCCGATCAGGGAATGTTTCTAGGTGAACATGATTACTTTGACAAACGTTGGATTTACGAGGAATGTTTGCAGATGCCATTTCTCGCCCGACTGCCGGGTGTGATTCCTGCTGGCGCGGTCAATGACGCACAACTCTGTTCCAATCTCGATTTCGCGCAGACATTCCTCGACTTTGCCAAGGCCAGTGATGCACCCGAAATCAACAAGATGCAAGGAACCAGCCTACGCACCATCCTTGCCGGCCAAACACCGCAGCAATGGCGTGATGCCATCTACTATCGTTACTGGATGCATCTGGCTCATCACAACATTCCCGGGCACTACGGAGTCCGCAATGATCGGTACAAATTGGTGTTCTTTTATGGATTACCACTGGATGCCAGTTTGGGAAGAGGTGATTTCCCACCCTCAACCGCTGGCTGGGAACTTTATGACCTCAAGCTTGATCCCCAGGAAACCAACAATGTTTATGAAAAACCGGAATACGCATCGGTTGTTCGTCTGCTGAAGAGTCGCTTGTTGGAACTGAAACAGCAGTATGGCGACCACGACGAAGCCTACCCCAAACTGATGGAGCGACGGGAACAGCTGTGGTAGCGGACTCTGGTAGCTCGTGATCGTCAGCAACAACTCGATCCATCAATTTCTTCCAAGCATGCACGCAGAAACAAGCATGGGTGCAGAAAAATGATCCCACACCAAGGTGCAAACTGGTGTGGACAAGCTGGACTGAATTTCTACTTTGCGGTATCAGCAGCCGTAGAAACGCTCGTTTCCGAGTACTGTGATAGTCACTCTCCCTGCCTCACCCCTTCAAAGCGATAGTTATCTACTGGAATCATCAAGCAATGGAACTGCCAAACGCGACGGGGCAGACCCGTCGCTATTGGGTTGGGCTTTCAGGCATTGTGCTGGGCATTCAAAGATACACATCTCGACACGTGTCACCTTGCTCCTTCATGAAACGTCACCGTCATATCAGAAAACACGGATGAAGCCGCGATCACCTCCAGCACAATTATCTTCACATGACATTGCATCATTCATCACATCGAGTGATCATGAACTCCAATGATCATGCAATGCTCATGGGTTCCCACCCGTCAATTCGTGTGCTGCAGGCTTTCGCATTCAGTTTCAACAGCAGCCCAAGATTCCAGAAAACTCTCCATTTGGGGGGTAACCCTACGAATGTTGCTGCCATCATCAACTAATGAACCAGTCTTCACCACGCAATGAATCCTCGATTGAGGAAGCTATCCGCCGCACTCTTGCGGAGGACGTTTCTGCGTTTGAGGAGGTCGTACGACAGTTCGAGCGACCACTTCGAGTCTGGTTGGCAACTCAGGCCCCGCCAGCCATCGATATCGACGATGTTGCTCAGCGAACTCTGATTGCCGCCTTTTCTCAACTCGGCAAATATCAGCTGGGTACCAATTTCGCAGCCTGGCTGTTCACGATCGCACGTTACCAACTGAAGTCCGAGCTCACCCGGATACGCCGAATCGCTGACTACCACACACGGTTTGCTCCCGAATTACTGCAGCGGGAATTGGAACGGCGCAGCAACTCGACTCCGGAACTCCAGGAACTGCGGCTGACGCAGTTACAGAGGTGTGTCAAATCTCTCAGTGAACAAGAGAACCGTTTTGTTGTGTGGAGATACAACGAAAGCATGCCGTTGGAACAGATTGCATCGCGGAGTGGAAGATCGGTGGCCGCAGTTAAAAAACAGTTGTGGAAAATCCGACGACGATTGCAAGACTGTGTGGAAAGACACATGGCAAGTGCGGGAGAAGCATCATGAAAGATCAAAATGAATTCCAAGAGCTTTGGAATGACTATCTGGAAGGTGAGATCACCACCGATGGAATGATCGAATTGCAGACGTACTTTGCCGGTGATGAGCAGTTACTGCAGAATTCAGTCGACAGTTTTCAAATTCATCGGTTACTGGGCTATGACGCACAAGCCGATGAACAACATGAAGCGTTCGTCAACTCAACCATGTCACAACTGCTGACCCGGCAGCATCAAGTTCGGGTGGCAACAGACGTTCGAAGCTCGCCTGATACTGCTCCGTCAAGTCCATTCCCGCGATCACTGACGAATCGATTTCTGATCGCTGCGATTGCCGTGGCAGCCTCAATTCTGATTGTCCTGTCATACGACACAAACTCGCAGAATGAACGTTCACCGATTATCGCAAAAACCACCAATGTTCATGGTGCGATTGAATGGACACATGAAAACGGAATGGTCGAAGTCATCACCGAGAACAATAAGCCTCTAACAGGAGGCACACTCGAAACCATGACTGGTGACTCGACCGTCACCATGCAATTTACGGATGGGACCATCGTCACCCTGGATGGCTTGTCCCTGCTCACCATCTCGGAACAGGGACAGAAGATCCTACGATTGAAACGGGGAAACCTCTCGGCTGATGTGCAACCACAGCCAAGTTCAAAGCCAATGATGGTCTTTACCGAAGCCGCGGAACTGCGCGTTGTTGGTACACAGTTCAATGTCAATACACGCGACGAGTCAACAAAATTGACAGTCAATGAGGGAGAGGTACTTCTGAAGCGAACGACCGATGGAGAATCAGTCAATGTAGTCCCACATCATCAAGTGGTAGCCTCACTGCGTGACACCAGCCAACTCAGATCAGTCCAACGCGTTGACCAGATTCATCGTTGGAAAAGTAATTTGCAAACGGAGGCTTCGCACGGACAGTGGGTTCCATCCCTGCTGGAACTCGGTGGCAAGCTGAAATCGGCCGTCATCAACGGAAGCATGAGCGAAAAAGCTGCCACCATCGCTTACAAAAAAGCGGCATCGCTGAATGATCAACAGGGAAGCTTGTGGGCTTTGCCGTCCCGTTTTGGTCTGTCGGTGGTCGTGACCGTGAACCAACAAGCCACCGTGCCTATTGTGCTGGAAGCTGGTTCAAGACTGCGAGTGACCGGTCGCGGTTACTCAGCAACCGACCTTGTCGTTGGCATCACCACCAATGAGCCCGATGCCGGATTCTCCGGAAAGTATGAGCAGCAAATCAACCTCACCGAATCAATGGATCCGGACACCCAGGAATTCAGCTTGGAATTTCCGATTGAGGCAATGAATGTTATCAATGAAAAATTCCCCGCTTCGCCGATCGGGCGTGAATTTGTCGGCTGCTGGTGCTCTCATCCAACCAACCAGGTGACTAAGTTCAAGATTACCGGCATTGAAATCATCGGCACAGAATCATCAAAATGATTCCCTCCAACCACACTCCCCAATCCTTCATCGCACAACATTCACTGCTTTCACT
>DOPG01000133.1:24272-29473 GCA_003513555.1 Rhodopirellula sp.
ATTCACTGCTTTCACTTCACCACCCAACGACTTCCTACATCAAAATCTTCGTCATGAGCATGTTGTTTCAACACCATTTGAAGTCAATCATTTTTGTCATTTTTCTGCCGACGGCGCTCACCGCCAGTGAAAAACACTGGAACCAGTTTCGTGGACCGGAAGGAGATGGCATTTCACCTGCGGCTGATCTACCGACCAAGTTCGACGAAGCATCAAATGTGCGGTGGAAAACTGCCATCGCGAATCAGGGTTGGTCGTCGCCCGTCGTTTGGGATAATGAAATCTGGGTCACGACAGGCAGCGATGACAAACAGGAACTCCGTGCACTGTGCATTGATCTCAACAGCGGCAACATCTTGAAAGACATCAAAGTCTTTGACATGATCGAGCGACGACTGGACCCGGCCTACATTTACGATTCACCGCACTTGAACAGCCCGGCAACCCCCACGCCTGTCGTTGAACAGGAACACGTCTACGTCAGCTTTGGGTCACAGGGCATTGCATGTCTGAACCGCCAAAGCGGCGAGAAGATTTGGGAACGCCGTGATCTACGGGTTTATCAACCCGTGCGACAAGGATCATCACCAATCGTCGATGATGAAAATCTTTACGTTGCTTACGATGGCACCGATGAACAATTCTTCGTTGCCCTCGACAAGAAGTCAGGCGCAACAACTTGGAAAGTGAGCCGTGATATTGATTCTGACTTTGAATCACTGTTGCAGAAAAAGGGCATGCGATCCAAAGGAGGTAAACCCGGCGACAGCCAAAAAGCATTCGCAACGGCGAAACTGATTGAGCTAGACGGTAAACGTCAGTTGATCGCGCCTGCCGGTGAAGCAACCATTGCTTACGACCCTGAGACCGGAAAAGAACTTTGGCGAGTCCGACATCCCGGCGGCTTCAACGTTGCCGCTCGTCCACTGTATGCCCACGACCTTGTCTATGTATTTACCAGTGGCTTGACCGGATACCTGATGGCGATTCGACCCGACGGAACAGGTGATGTTACCGATAGTCACGTCGAGTGGTCGACCACACGAAGTACACCCCATATCCCCTCGCCTGTAATCCTTGGCGACCTGATGTTTCTGGTCACAGACAAAGGCGGTATCGCTCGCTGCCTGAATGCCAAAACCGGCGAAGAGCTGTGGAAAAAACGGCTGGGTGGTGATCACTGGGCATCACCTTTGCTCGCCGATGGCAAACTCTATTTTCTCAGCAAAATGGGCGACGTGCGGGTATTAGCGGCCACTGAATCCGCTCCGGAATCTGTCATTGAGAATGAACTCAATGCGCGCTTCTTTGCGTCTCCTGCAGTTGCGGGTTCATCTTTGATTCTGCGATCAGCAACTCACCTCTATTGCCTGCAAGAAGGTCATCAGCGCACTGCCGAACAGGTTGCTGCGGATGTTTATCCCGCAACATCCGCAACAGGTGGCAAACCTGCATGGTCAAAGTCAAATCAATCCACCAAGCAGGAGCGGCTTGGGGAACTCAGAAAACAATTGGGGGGCCTTGTAAAAGCTGGAACACTGACACGCCAAGAAGCCATGGAAATTTTTCAAGCAGCTCAAAACAAAGAGTAGAACTTCATCATTCACCCGCGTTTGGCGTCACCTCACATGACTCGCGATCCATCAAACCATCACCACAAAACGAGAACATCCATGAAATCCATCATTCTGTTTGCCACCCTGTGCATGATTACTTCTCCGGTCATGCTTCGTGCGCAAGAAAAATCTTCCTCTGCCGGCGACAAAAAAACCGCTGGAACATCTGATGCGGACTTCGAAAAGGCTTACCAGCAATTGCTGGAAAAAGCTCCAGGAGTGCGGGAAAAGATCGAGAAAGGGCAGGTAACCAAGGAAGATGTGATTGCCTGGATGAAGAAGCAAAAGGATGGTGGAAAAGGAAACATTGGAAAGGGAAAAGAAGTTTCTAAGACCAAGGCCAATCAATCAGTCGGAAACAAAAAAACCTCTGGAAAATCTGAGTTCGACTGGGAGCAGGCATATCAGCAATTGCTGGAAAAAGATCCAGGAGTCCGGGAGAAGATCGAGAATGGGCAGGCAACCAAAGAAGACGTCATTGCATGGATGAAAAATCAAAAAGGCTCTGGAAAAGAAAAAGAAGCTGCCGGCCCCAGTGATGAAGAACTGGCGAAGCTGAAACAGAAACTTGACACCATGGTAAAAGCTGGCACCTTGTCCGAAGAACAGGCAGCCAAGCTTCTGGCAACCATGCAAGGCAGCAGCAAGAGCCAACAGAAGCAACCCAAGGACATGGACGCCTACGGCGAAGAACTCAAAGCGGCAGTTCAATCGGGAAAGATGACCAAAGAACAGGCCATCAAAGCGTGGAACCAGGCAATGGCGGGAACCAAGAATGCGAAAGCGACGGCCAGACCCGCCAAGGGCAAGATGGGCTCGAAAACCGGAGTTCGTCCCGGGTCCTTCAACTTTTATGCAATTGTGATTGGTCGCCTGCGATCCAAAGACATTGAACTGGGTGAAATTGAACTCGATATCGATTACGTCATCAGCGACCGTGCCAAAGTCAATCAGGAACTGATTGGGAATCGCATCAAACTGGTCGGTATCTCGGGCGCATTTCTTGACAACCTGCTGCAGATCAAACGCGGAGAAACAATCAAAATCAGGACCGGTGATTATGACCCTGGCAAAAAGGTGCTTGGTTTTGGATACAAGTTTCAGGTTCTGGAACGAACCCCACCATTCAAACCCGAAGACTTTGGTGTGCCTCCCAAAGACTTCCGGGGATTTGATGGTCAACTGACGGGAAAAATCATTGAAGCCGCAGGATACGAAGTCGTGATGGAACCGACAGAAATCAAGCCTTCCAGTGACAACAAAGCCGGGCAACCTGAAAGCATCAAGGGCAAGCGGATCCGTGTCGCTGGCTTTTACAACCAACACAGCGATCTCTTTGCCGATCTGCATGAAGGCGACACCATTCGTCTCAGCGTTTCCCACAGGAACCCGGCTAGCGATTCGCTTCAAGTCACCGGTCAGCTTGAGAAGCTTGAGAAGTGATTGGGTTGCCGAGAAGTGGTTACCGCCAAGTGAAAGACCCTTCCGGTTAATTCGACATTCACCACAAACCTGAAACCATGGCTATCCATGAGACGTTGTTCCCTGATCTTGATGATCCTCGTTCTCGCCCAAGGCCTTTTTCATACGGCCCGGGCGGATGATATCGTTGCACCTGCATCCAAACGGTTTAACAAGCATGAAACCAATGCGGTTCCCGATTTTCAGAAACATGTAGTCCCGCTGCTGGGACGTTTGGGTTGTAATTCGGCGAAATGTCATGGGTCGTTTCAGGGACAAGGTGACTTTCGGCTGTCATTATTTGGATTCAATTTTCAGGCTGACCATGCCAGCCTGAACGATGCAGACAGAATCGATATCGATTCGCCCACAGACAGCTTGGCTCTCGCGAAGCCAACCCAACAGGTTGACCACGAAGGTGGTTTGCGATTGAGTGTCGATTCCTGGGAATACAATCTGCTGCACCGCTGGATTGCCACAGGTGCGAAAGGGATCGACAGCGTTGATAACAATTTCGAACCTCAATCCACCGTAGCGGACCAGAACCTAATCGCGGGCATCGCTTTATACGAGAAATCGATCAAGCCGATGTTTCAGGACCACTGCTACGAGTGTCATGGTTTTGACAGCCGTAAAGGTGGCCTGACTTTGACCACACGAGACGCTGCCCTCCGCGGCGGAGAAAGTGGCCCGGTTCTCATCCCAAAGCGACCCGATGAAAGTCTTCTCATGCAGGCGTTGGTCCATGCTAATGACAACCTGAAGATGCCACCAAGTGGGAAGCTCAAAGCGAAGCAAATTGCCGATGTGCGTGAATGGATCAAACTTGGAGCACCATGGTCGAGCCAATTTGGCCCCGATGCTGGAAGAAATGCAAGACAACTGGCTGCGCTGCATTGCGAGCCAGCCGAGATCGTTTTCGCGGAATCTGGCCAGCAACAGATCCGTGTGATCGCCCTTTGGGACGACGGTACCCGTGAAGACGTCACCTGCCTGTCGCGATTTCAGACCAACGACGATTCGATTGCCACCGTCGACAATGATGGACTGACCACGTCATCCGGCGCTGGTGATACTCATGTAGTCGTCTTTTACGACAACGGCGTGACTGCCATTCCGGTACTCCGACCGTATGCTCATTCGACTTCGGCTCAGATCAGCTCTGCGAACGCGGATGCCGAACTACATCCCATCGACCAGATGGTAAATGCGAAACTCGAAAAACTTGCCCTAACACCGTCACAGCTCTGCACCGATGCCGAGTTTCTGCGCCGGGTCAGCATTGACATGACCGGTACGCTGCCGGCCCCGCTTGAAATCAAAAACTTTCTTGCCGATTCATCACCCGACAAACGAACCCGCAAAATTGATGAATTACTGGAACGTCCTTCCTATGCAGCATGGTGGGCGAACAAGCTCTGCGATTTTACCGGATGCAATCCCAAATCGATCAGCAGCCTGATCGAAGTGGCCAGGGAAGAAGGCTATATCCAGGCATCACAGTGGTACGACTGGATCAACGAACGCGTCATGCGAAATGAGCCTTATGACAAAATCGTCGAAGGGATCATGCTGGCTGATCTGTCGGGTCGAGGTGAAGGTATGCCAACCTTCTGGACCCGACAAAGTTTGAAAGAGCCCAAAGACACTGCGATGTCGGTCGCCCATGCGTTTCTTGGCATTCAGCTTCAATGTGCCGAATGTCACAAGCACCCGTTCGACCAGTGGACGCAGGCAGATTTCAATGACTTTGGTCGCTTCTTCACGTCTGTCACCACGACCAAGCGACAATCAAGAACCCGCGAGAAAACAACGCTGGGTCTATTGCGCAGTCAAACCATATCACTGGAACCAGGTGACGACCCCCGCGAACCAGTCATGAATTGGATGCGTGACGAGGAGAATCCGTGGTTCGCTCGTGCCTTTGTCAATCGGGTCTGGGCCGGCTACTTCCACATCGGCATCGTCAATCCACCGGATCAGTTTACCCCGGCCAACCCACCAAGTAATCCGGCATTGCTTGAATGGCTGACCACAGGATTCATCAATCAGAACTTTGATATGAAATGGCTGCATCGCCAGATCACCAACAGTGCCGCCTACCAGAGAAGTTGGGTCCCCAAC
>DOPG01000418.1:0-1554 GCA_003513555.1 Rhodopirellula sp.
GATTCGCTCTCTCGCCCCAACAACGTCGCCAGCGCTGCAGCCCCCACCCCATTTCGGGCTGTATTAAAAAGCTGCCGCCGAGTGACCTGTCGTGTGTGATATTCAATCGTGAGAATGACAATTACTCCCTGGTAATGACTTCATCGAGGTTCAAAATAACCGAAGCAACCACCGTCCACGCGGCAACCACTGCATCGCTGAGTTTTGCTTCGCTACCAGCCAACCTCGCTGCTGCCTCTGGATCTTTTTGATAAGCCGCGAGTGCACTTTCATACCGATCACCTAAAACCCGCTTCTCCTCGCCAGTTGGAAACCGCGATACGGCGCGTCGAAACATGTAATCGATCTGCTGCCCGACCGATTCGCCACCCTCAGTCATTGCCAGTATTGCAAGCGCCCTGGCGGCCGACACATAGTTGGGGTCATTCAAAAGCACCAAAGCCTGAAGCGGCGTATTCGTTCTGGATCGCATTACCGCACACACCTCGCGGGTAGGTGCATCAAAGGCGATCATGGAAGGTGGTGGACTTGTCCGCTTCCAGAATGTGTACATGCTGCGGCGAGCTTGTCCATTGGGATCACTGGGATAAAATGCTTGGGCGCTGAATGCATTTCCATATCCAAAGTGACTGATCTCGCGCCACAAACCATGCGGCTGACTTGGATAAACACTGGGGCCACCCACTCTCCGATTCAATTGCCCCGAAACAGCAAGCATGCCATCTCTCAGAAACTCGGCTGAAAGACGATAACGAGGAGCTCTCGCCAACCATCGGTTTTGGGGATCTTGATCATAAGCCTCACGACTCGCAGTGGACGATTGACGGTAGGTTGATGACATTACAATCGTCTTGAGCAATTGCTTGATATTCCAGCCACTGTCACGAAATTCGATTGCGAGCCAGTCGAGCAATTCGGGATGGGTGGGATACGCTCCCTGCAAACCAAAATCGTCGGGAGTGGATACCAGTCCCTGCCCAAACAGCATCTGCCAATAACGATTAACAGCCACCCTTGCAGTCAGCGGGTGGTCGTCACGAACCAACCACTTAGCCAAGGTGAGACGAGTTGGCCGGGCCGGGTCGACGGGAACTGCTTGATCAAGAAGCCTCGAGAAGTTCCAGGGTGGCATGCCAAGCGGTCCCAATTCACTCGCATCGCTCCAGTCACTGTCATCATAAGCCACGTTTTTCCAATCGGCAGTTCCTGCAGCTACATTCTCGACCGTCACTTTCCAATTTCGGCTCGACCCGTATTCCAATTTGCCATCGATCACTAACGACGCCAACAGACCCGCAGCTCCTCCTTGATTGATCGCCTTGATCGCGATCACATTTGTCCCAGCCTGCAGGTGCTTCGATATTTCGTATTGAGCCGGTGACATCCAGGGTTCATTGGTACCCAGCAGATGTCCATTAACATAGGTCACCCCGATGTTGTCCACACTAACTCTCAGCTCGGCTCGCTTTGGCTTACCGCTGAGTTCGATTACAAAACGAAAATATCTGGGCTCATTGTCTTGATTGCCTTTCGCTGCCTCAGGAGAATCCCAGA
>DOPG01000418.1:1967-4020 GCA_003513555.1 Rhodopirellula sp.
TGCGAGGGCCCTTTTCTTTCATCACCATCACGGAAGCTTGCTTCGCCTCCAGATCTTTTTCCAGAACTTTAATCTCGCGATTGATCGTCGACACGTGCCGATCCATCAACGGCGTGGTTTTGCCAAACTCTTGATTGATCTGCTTCCACTGCGAATCAGTACGTGCAGCTACCGGCGTTGCCAAGGCTTCTGCAATCTCCTTTGGATTTTCACCCTGCAGATTGTGCTCCCATGTCATCCGAGGCTGAATTAATTCAGGTGGATGCAATTGATATCTTCTTAATGTTGCGATGCGGGCGTGCACATCAGCTTTGTACTCTTCTTGCCCCGTTAACACCCCGTCCATCCGCAAGACAGGCGCTGTATTTCCATTTGCGGCTCCTGAGCCTGGCTCGTGAGCAGTGTCGAAAAAGGCAAAGAAGCGGTAATAATCTTTCTGTGTGATTGGATCATATTTATGTGAGTGACACTGGGCGCATCGCATGGTCAGACCCATAAACACCGTTGAAACCGTGTTAATCTTGTCCGCGATGTAAATCACACGGTACTCCTCAGGCAAAGTACCTCCTTCATGTGTATTCATGCTGTTCCTTAGGAACCCTGTTGCCAAACGTTGCTGGTCGGTTGCGTTGGGCAATAGGTCACCAGCCAACTGTTCCGTGAGAAATTGATCATAGGGCATGTTTTGGTTCAGCGCATTGATAACCCACTCACGCCACAACCACATATCCCGGTGGTCATCGATCGAAAAACCATTGGTGTCGGCGTAGCGAGCAGCATCCAACCAAGGCACTGCCAGACGCTCACCGAAGTGCTTCGATCCGAGCAAGCGATCAACCACGCGTTCATACGCATCTTGCCCAAGATCTTCGACAAAAGCATCCACCTCTTCTGGTGTCGGTGGCAACCCAATGAGATCCAGCGACAAACGTCGAATGAGTTGCTCGCGTGATGCATCCGGCTGTGACTTCATCTTTTTTGCCACAAGCTTCTGACTCACGAATACATCGATCGGATTACGGATCTTGAGACCAGATGCAGCAATCGATACCCGAGGGCGTTGTGGTTGAACAAATGACCAGTGAGCCTGATATTCAGCCCCTTGTTCAATCCACTTTTCAAGGAGCTGCAGCTCTTCCTGCTTCAATTCATTCCCAGGTGCTGGCGGTGGCATTTTTTCATCAGGATCTTTGGAGTGGATTCGTTGCCAAGCGAGGTTATCCGCCAACTTGGCCTCACCGAATGCATCCTGCACGCCATCCTGCTGATCCAAACGAAGGCCAGACTCCGCCTCATCCGGTCCATGACAATGGAAGCAATGCGCTGCCAGTATGGGGCGAATATCCTGATTAAAACTGAGGCGTTCCCGAGCTGACGCCGATTGCTCGGTGACGAATCCAACGATTGCCAGAATGCAGACAGAAACACACGTGAGGCTACGGGAATCACTTGCTTTGGCATCCACCTGCCAACCACCCTTCCGATTACTTTTCAATCAAATCACCTTCAACAAAACTGTGCAAACGCCAAACATCACGAACTGGCATTTTTTGAAAACCGACGCGTTGTAGTCACACCAGCCAAAATCGCGACTGCTCACCCCACACTGCCAAACAACCAATTTTAGCATCATGGTAACACGCCCTTCCGTCTTGTAAGAAAACAGCGATGTTTTGTACAGAAACCGCAGATAAGGCCCTGAATAGCCTCCACCAGACCGAAAACAGATCCGTTTGCAGCTGAATGCTCTGCGGTAACCAAGGTCTAATTCGACTCTCATCGCTGTGTTATTGATTATTGACGACATTTTTCGCGTTCGGAACGCACAAGTGTGCCTCACCAACTCGCCCTCAGGCTAATTGAGCAGCCGGACCTGTTTGAAACTCTTGCTAGTCGAGTCCTAAAAACGGGGGCTCTACACCCAGCCCACACACCTGTGTGCTTTCTCTGAACCGGTTGCGAACAGTGCCTCGCGAACAGTGCAATAAATACATCTGCCTTGGAGTTTTTTCCCCAACACGCATACTTTGACATGCACAACACGCATCTGGCT
>DOPG01000054.1:0-5793 GCA_003513555.1 Rhodopirellula sp.
GTGGACGCGGTGGCGGAGAGCAAGGTGGACGCGGTGGACGCGGTGGCGGAGAACGCCAACGCCCAGAGATAGAGTAATCCGAATCATCGTAAATTTCTCAGAAATCGGATTACGGCGAAACGCTCCGCCGTGCCGACAGGGGCAGGTTCCTTCAGGATCCTGCCCCGTTTTTATGCGCGTTCAACAACGCAATCTGTTCTCTTTCAGCAGACATCGATTCGCCACAAGCCGCCAATGGATCAGGCCTCGCGACTGATGAATTTGACTTGCCCCAAGGTAGTCTTGGGTCCTCCGATTCACAGAGGCCGCCAACAATACTGAGTGCACTTCCGTATCCATGCCAGAGCAATGCCACGTAACCATGAAACCAAGTCGCCAAGAGATCATGGCCCATGAAATGCATGTCACATGCCAGCAAGCGGATGGGGTCTCGCGTCTTGCCTGCGAATCAAGTCGTGTGTGTGAAAGGAGACGCGGTTCGTTATCGGATCAACTGATCAAGCAACCTGCCTACTCGTGTTCTGGGATGACCCATCATGCTTCGCCGCGGCAGGACAATTCCTTTCCAGAGGATGTAACTCATGCTGCAGCCTTTCGACCGTCCGGTTGACCGCACCCCGGTGTCGCTGAACCAATTGCTGAGCTGACCTACCCAAAGTAGCTGCGAAGGTGGGTTCGAGAATACAACGATCGACAAAACCAGTCAGTTCCTCGCCATTTTGCAACCTGCTGGCTGCATGGGCCTTAAGCAGACGGTCGGCAATTTCTTTGAAATTGCGGGTGTTGGGTCCAAACGAAACAGCGCAACCATACCCCGCGGGTTCCAACATGTTCTGTCCGCCCCGGTCACCGAAACTCCCACCTACTGTGGCAATATCAGCGACCCCCCACCAATGCCTGAGCTCACCGATGGTGTCAATCAGAATGACCTGCCTGGACGGCCAGGTTCCCGAATCAGGACGTTGTGGTTCGGTTCGTCTGCGTAGTTTCAAACCTGCGTCGGTCACAAGTTCAGCTACCCGGTCAAACCTCTCTTTGTGCCGTGGCACCAAGGCAAGCCTGAGTTGTGGATGACGAGACCGCAATTCCAAAAATGCGGCGATCGCCATCTGCTCTTCACCGTCCTGAGTGCTACCGACCACCCACACTTGATGAGATGGCTCGATTCCAGCCCAAACTTTTCGTTGGGTTACTTCGGGTGCATCACGATTTTGGGGTGCATCATCAAACTTGAGTGAGCCGGTCACTTCGAGGCGTTCAGGGGCGGTGCCGCACGCTGCAAAATGGCCACGTGAGGTCTCATCCTGACAGGCTACCCAGTGCAGACGCCGGAAAATAGGCTGTGTTAGCCTGGCGAACTTTTGATATCCCGTGCAACTACGTTCGCTCAAACGCCCATTAACGATGATCGTTGGGCATCCTCGATTGGCAGCGATCCGAATAAGGTTGGGCCAAAGTTCTAATTCAGCCAGCACAAGCTGCATGGGATCAAGGGCCTGCATTGTGCGCCGCACGGCCCACGTGAAGTCGAGAGGACAGAAAAAGACACGCTGGCTTCCAAAATGCTGTACTGCCAAATCATAACCAGTGTCGGTCGAGGTACTGACAACAATTGGCAACTTGGTTGTACGTTCGAGTTCACTGATCAAACGGGGAAGTAAATTTACTTCACCCACGCTGACGGCATGAACCCATATGCATCGTCTTCCACCAGTGATGATCTTGGCATCCGCGCTGGACAACCCCCACAACTTCTGACTTACTCCTCTCCGATAACGCCCGTGACGAATCATCCGGTACAGGATGATTGGCGATAGCAGCACAAGCGCCGTTGTATAGAGCAGGTTTGCCAACATCGGATTCCTTTCCGTTGTTTACCGCGATTGCAATCTCTCGTTATTTCTGCATTCGCAAATAACAGCAGGCTTTATATTTTTTGCCGCTTCCACAGGGGCAGGGATCATTGCGTCCCACGCGAGGGCCCTTGTTGCGAATGGGTTCAGCCTTGGCCTGCTCTCTCTGATTGCTTGCATCAGCAGCCCGCTGTCCTGCTGTATTTGAATCAGCAGCACCCTCTCCGACGGAGGCGGTGGCAGCATCGTCATGCCTTGCTTGCCCCTCAACCCAAGTACTACGAATGAAATCCTCATTGAGCGAGGACTCCATGCGAAAGATCAAGTCAGTCACACGTTCACCGATCGATTCCCACATCGACTCAAACAAACGCATGCCCTCACGTTTGTACTCAACCTTGGGATCCATTTGTGCGTACCCCTTCAAACCAACACTGCTCCGAAGATGGTCCATGGTCAAGAGGTGATTTTTCCAGGCATCGTCAACGATCTGCAGCAGGACTTGGCGTTCCATTCGCCTCATTTCTGGATGGAACCGATCATCAACAGCCCCGCCCACCGCCAAGGCCAATTCCCCGCGGTTCATTCGAGATAGATCTTCTTTGGCGACATGATAATCCAACTCACCAGCCAACCACTGCGTGAGTGCATCGAGACTGCCATTTCCACCACTGGCCACGGCGGCTGTGGTTTCTTCACTGGCTGTCCCAAACAAGTCGCTAACTTTGCTTTCAGCAGTTTGGGATTGTCGTTCAGCATCCCCACCCGTCCGACGGCTGTATTCTACCAGCTGTGATTTGAGTTCATCACGATTCAGACGAACCTCATCTGTATTCAGATCCACATGAAATCGCCGCGAGACCCATTCGACGAGTCCATCTCGATCCAGAGAAACTTGAGCCCCTTGTTTCTCGGTGAAACGGGACAACCCGGTCAGCACGGGGTACTCTGCTTCCTTTGAATTGTAAGCCTCCTCAGCTCGCCGAAATAACTCATCGGCAACGCTGCGTCGATCTTCGACGTCACGAAATTCATCGAGCGTAGTTTCGATACCAAACTTGTGCCTCATCCAAGCCCCAAGAGTGCGCAGTCCGAAATCAGCGTCGAGCATGGGAGCCCCCTCACTGATATCAATTCCGGCAATCCGGGTCTGGGCGCGTTTTATCAATTCATCGATCAACTCGTCGCGTTCCATTCGCTTCAATTGATGCTCTTGATAGTTACCGCCCTGCTTCGTATTGGCCCAGGTCACCAGTGCTTTCCAGTTCCATTCATCCTCCATCTCCTCGGGAAGATTCTCTTCAACAATCTCAGCAGCAGTGACCTCAACCTGCCGTTCAGCTTGGTCGTGCGCATAACTGCTGGCCATCTTGAAATCCATATTCAGGAAGTCACGAGGCTCTAACTGACAATCAAGTTGCCCACCAGCGTAAGCAGCAAATGACTCAACACCATAATTGGGATCCAGGAAGGTCTCGACAAACTTACTGATCTGGCCTTCAACCAGATCAAGCACCATGTTTCGTGAGCTATGTCCATCGAGCAGATTTTGGCGATACCGATAAACACGTTTTCTCTGCTCATCCATGACCTCGTCATAATCAAGCAAACTTTTTCGAATTTCGTAGTTTCGTTCTTCAACCTTCTTCTGAGCAGCTTCCAATCTGCGAGAAACCAATTTGGACTCAATCGGCTCGGATTCGCCCATACCGAGTTTCCCCATCATGGTTTTGACGAAATCACCAGCAAAGATCCGCATCAAATCATCTTCCAAAGACAGAATGAATCGACTTGAGCCTGGGTCGCCCTGACGCCCACAGCGTCCGCGGAGCTGAAGGTCAATTCGTCGTGATTCATGCCGCTCGGTCCCGAGCACGTAAAGACCACCAATACGGCGAACTTCCTCGCCCTCTTCGCTCATTTTTTCTCTATCATCAATTTCCTTGACGAGTGCATTCCAAACATCATCGGGCACTTCCAGCCGTGTTGGATACTCATGTTGCAACTGGGCCCACGCCATCGTTTCGGGGTTACCACCGAGAATAATATCGGTACCGCGGCCAGCCATATTGGTCGCAATCGTCACTGCATTGAGTCGACCTGCCTGAGCGACGATGTCTGCTTCACGACCGTGTTGCTTTGCGTTCAAGACATCATGTTTAATTCCACGTCGTTCAAGGAGCGCGGCCAAACGCTCGCTCTTCTCGATGCTGACTGTACCAATAAGAACCGGCCTTCCCTTGGGTTCGACCGACTGGACATCACTTTTCTCAAAGCGAGTTGGTTTTTTCTCATTTTTCAGAACGATATCGATGTAGTCATCAGTCTCTTCCTTGATGATTCCCCAACTTTCCGGTGACTTACCGGGCTCCTGCAGATGGTCTGGCACATCGCTTCTGTTGTGAACCAGCACATCCCACTTGTGAGCACGCTCAACATCTTTAGCAAGAGCTTTGAACTTGTACTCCTCAGTCATGTATATCTTGTCGGCGAACTCAATTCGCTCAAGCTCGCGGTTGGTTGGAATCGCAACCACATCCAGACCATATATTTTGAAGAACTCGGTCGCCTCTGTCATTGCTGTTCCGGTCATCCCTGACAGCTTGGAATACATTTTGAAGATATTCTGCAACGACGCGGTAGCGAACGTCTGCGTCTCCTGTTTGATCGGAACGCCTTCTTTTGCCTCGACAGCCTGATGCAAACCATCACTCCACTGCCTGCCTTCCATCAAACGACCAGTGAATTCATCAACAATGACCACCTGTCTGTCTTTGACAACATAATTGACATCACGCTTGTACAGAAAATGAGCTTTGAGCGAATTGTCGATCAGATGTGGCCATTCCATATTTCCAGCGGTGTAAAAACTCTCAACACCTGCCAACTTTTCAGCTTCACGCACCCCTTCATCTGTAAGAGCAACATTGTGCTGCTTTTCATCAACGGTGAAATGTTTTTCTTTCACAAGTTGCCCTGCAACACGATTGGCTTCCTGGTACCGGCCCATATCCAAGTCAGCTGGACCACTGATGATCAGGGGCGTTCGTGCTTCATCAATGAGAATGTTGTCGACTTCGTCGATGATGGCATAGTTCAACCCACCCTGACATTGCTGCGCGTCTCGTGAATAGCGATCATCACCTTTGGAAGCAGGCCGCATGTTGTCACGAAGATAATCAAACCCAAACTCGTTGTTCGTTCCATAGGTGATATCGCAGATGTAGGCAGCCTGCTTCTCGGCCGTGGACATGCCTGACTGAATTGCGTTGACGGTCAAACCAAGATTCATGTACAGCGGCGCCATCCACTCCATGTCACGACGCGCTAAATAATCATTCACCGTAACGACATGCACTCCCTTACCCTCCAAAGCGTTGAGGTAAGCCGGCAAAGTCGCCACCAATGTCTTTCCTTCTCCCGTCACCATTTCGGCGATACCACCGGAATGCAACACCATGCCACCGATCAGCTGTACATCGTAATGACGCATGCTCAAAAAACGCTTGCCACCCTCACGGCAAACCGCAAACGCATCAGTCAAGATGTCATCCAAGGTTTCACCTTCGCGCAAGCGTTTACGCAACACATCTGTCTGACCACGAAGTTCCTCGTCACTCATCGCAGCATACTGTGACTCCAGTTTGCCAATCTCTTCAGCTCGAGACTTGAATTTTTCGACCTGACGATCGTTGGCCGAGCCGAACACGGCGGTGACAGCCCGTTCAACGACAGCAAACAGCCCACCGAACAGAACACCCAGCAGGTCCCAGATTTTTTCAAGAACAGACATATCGTTTTGGTTAAATGAATGGTCGTAAAGACCAGTTGAGATCGAATTGGATTGATTGCTTAGGCGGAGCAGGCGGGACTCAAATCCACATCAGTTGCCCAGCATCCGTGCCACCACAGCATCAGCGCCACCACAGCATCAGTGCCA
>DOPG01000054.1:6026-10393 GCA_003513555.1 Rhodopirellula sp.
CAGTGCCAAAACAAGCACATGACACAAAGCGGACATTCCCTGTTCCAACCAGAGAGCGTCCAGCCCGACACGGAGATCCGAACGCGAAGCGACAGAGACTCCACTCCCAGCAAAATGTGGATGAGGGGTGATTCCTATTGAACTCTGTCATTACGCTTCAAAACCGCCGCGCGCACACCGGCCCTAACTTGTTTCAGTAGCTAAAGTTACGCGTTTAGGGAAAATGGGTCAACTGCGATTGTTACTCGTTCCCGATGTCTCCTCATCCGAACCCTAAACCCATGCGAAAAAATATGCCTAAGCCTTTACTCAGAAACACCTTACGACCTGAAAAGAAAACCTACACATAAAAAATTGGCGAGCTAGAAAGGGGAAGATCTCAACATTCTCAGGCAAGACTGCAAGGAAGGTCGAATCCTCATTGCAAACCTCACAAGGCTCCGTCTCGCGAGCCAAACATACCTCCAAAAACACATTCAATGACAACAGGATGCCTATCCAATTGACATCAAAGATGCATTTCAAAGTCTTCGCTTCGATCAGGTGGACCGTACAACCAAAGGCGTGTCGCTTTGAGACAAGGCGCGCACAGCATGACAACGCCGACCACCAACAAGCCATAGAGAGCCAACACCACATTTAAGATCACACCCTGAACCAGCGTGGTAAATAGGGCTCCTGGAAAGGTCCGAATAGCAGAAGAACCAAAAATGACCTCCGTACAACCAACCGACAAGATTCCGCAGAACATATCGACGAATAGGCCAACCGGGAATAGAACGGTGATGAGCATGCGTGTCGCATAAACCAGCCGCAAAGTGATCGAAACGAGGCGTTTTTGGCGGATGGGACGTAGAGCAGTCTTGCAGTCGAGAAAAGTGTAACCAACAGCAAAAATAAGAACTCCAAGAACCATGGCGGCAAACTGACCTTTACTGACTTCTGTCCCCAAATAAAAGCTTGGGACAGCACTGACGGAACAGACCAGAAACCAGCGGCAGGCAATCCACCGGAAGGAACGAGGTTTCTTAGTGCCAATCTCCGACTTCAAAGCTTCGGGGAGTTCAGGCTTTGTTTCGGGCGGAGCAAAGGGATTCAGACCACCGGACATGTTTCTTCACTCTTTTCTGAAAGCTCTAATCATCTGTTTCGTGACAACCGCAATAAATCCGACGGGAATTGCAACTTTCAAACCCAGCAGACCAGAATTTCCTCTCTGGCCTCGTCAGCACCCTCTAAACTAACAGCAGGGGATCATCGAAGGACATTCCGGATCTCAGGAAGACAAGAGTGCACAGAGCAGAAATCACCCACGCAAACATGCTTCCGGTACGACACTAATCGACTGAAGACTTCATGGTGACACGATTAAACCAGAAATGCCTTCAAATACAAATTGTCAGTTTAGAAATCATCCGACATCAAGCAAGACAGCTAATTCCACAATTGGGACGTACCTTTTTCAGTAATCCTCAAGTATTCACTAACACTGGCACTGCTGGTCATGCCTTTGCTGAAGTTGAACGTGCAGGCTTTTGCCTGACCGTGCTGTGCATCCACCTGTTATTTTGATTTCCTTCGTTTCGAGACGAATTCCTTCTTTTACCTGCTGCCAACCGGTGCTCACTATGCGTCGATCTGAACCGTGCAACTGTTGCGAGCATCCGCGAATTCCCTCACTGTGGTTGGCGTTTGTTCGATCTTTATTCTGTTTATTGATCAGCTTGTCACTACTGGGGGCAACCTCTCTGCATGCACAGTTTGGTAATGGAAATGGTGCGGGGAATAACGGTAATGGCCAACAGTCCAACCGAGTGAACCGGGGAAGTGGGATTCCATTTGGCAGCGTGGAACCGACAGGCCAATACCCAACGAGGGAATACTACGTGGGTTTGGAAGCTTATCGTGCTGGCGACCTGAAATCGGCATTTGATTTATTCGAAGCCTCGATCAGAGGTGGGCGAAAAGACTTAAAGGGACGCTACATCGAGGCGATCCCTGGTCTGGCCATGCTGGGGGAGTGTTACTGGCAGATGGGTGACTTGCCCAGTTGTCGGCAGAACGCTGATGAGATCATTCAGATTTTAAGTCGCCACAAATTCCTAAGGGGTGTGAACTGGACCAATGCCATTCAACCGAGCGTCGCTGTTTCCAAGCGTGCTTTTTTGTGGCCGGACGCTGCCGCGGTCCAAGTCGCGGCTTTTCGAGAAATGCTTCCAGTTGCATCAGGCCAACAAGTAACGGCCGATGTATTACGTCAGGGCGGCGCCATTGAATCATTGACTTACCGCAACATGGATGTGGCGGAAATCATGCGTGGTATCGCGATCGCGTCTTATCGTCGTCGCGTCTTACTGGGGCCTCTGAGCGAAAACGATCCCGGTGCGAATCTACTACTGGACTCCATCAAATACCCAGCGACCATGCCACCACCAGTCGGCAAAACCATGATCGGGGCAGCCCGTAGCGTAGGCTACTTTGGGAAGAGGGATGACCAAAGAGTGATTAACGACGCGCCGAACATTGGATTCTATGGCGGTACCGCGCATCCTCTTTCTGCCATCACAATGTTGGCAGCGACCAACGCGTTAGTCGGAAGCAAGAAGCCTGAAACCGCGATTCCGGCTGCAATGAGAACGGTTCACCTTTCTGCTGCATTGGGGCAATTGGAATTCATCGGTGAAGCGTTTCAGCTTGCGGCAGGGAGTGCGAATGCCCAACAGGCTGGCAAACTTGCTGAATCAGCCAGCCTGATCGCGGGTGCCCTTCTTCGCGAGTCACGCTTTGCGACCTTGCATTGCCTGATCGCCGGAGCTGATGCATCCGTGACCGCAGGCAATCTTGAAATGGCGAACAAAATGCTCGCGAACGCGGAGGCATTGGCAAATCGGCGAGATGTAACACTCCCACGATTCAACGCCTACGCCTCCTACGTCCGCAGCCGAATTGCAGCAGCCTCCGGATCAACGATCACCGGCACGCAATCGTCCATCTTGGATAAGGCATTGATACCCATGTTCACCTTTGCCTTGAACACCCGTAACCGACGTCAGGTTCTTGTATCGATGCCGCGTGTCTATCAATTCAACCTGATACAACAAGCCATTGGCAATGCTCGTGCGGACAGCACAATCAAAAAGTTACTGGACGCCTATTGCGAAGATCCTCCTATCGAAGTTTGGCGGCGTGATCCAGTAGATGGTTTGGCAGCCGTGATGATCGATACCTCGGCTGCCCACGTGAGCCAAGTCACCTTAGCCGCATCAACTGGCTATGGTGAAAAATTACTACAAGCCATCGACAGCATGTTGGCTGCACGATTTCACCGACAGCTACCACTGGGAGGTCGCATCGCTCAAGTCAGAGCCATCGCTCGCGCGGATGAAAAAGACTTGCCACCGGCAACCTTAGAGATGAGGAATACACCAGGAAATCCAATCAGCGAGGTTCATAAAGCAGCTGCCATCGCTGGTAAACCAACCCTCGCCGCAATGACCAGTGCAGAAACCAAAGCATGTGTAGCAGCTTTGTCACGGGTTCACTTACCACAAGTAACTCTGCCAACCCTAGAAGAAAAATCCCCTGCTGCCAAGCTACCGCCCAAGACAGGTCTTTTGACCTTCACCTCGGTTGGCAAGCGAGTTTACGCAACGCTGTCGGCCAAAAACAAAATTGTGATGTGGACCGTTAATGGTAGCAGCCGTGTTCCGTCTGAAATTGCCAAGCTTCTGCGAGGCATTGGTGTGGGAAAAACCCGCGGAGATCGCATTCCTGAAGACGAGTCGTGGAAGGAGGATGCTGTGGCGTTAAGACGCCTCCTGATTCCCGAAGACACCACCATCACAGCAGAAAAGTTCGATGAGCTAATTATCGTACCTGACGGTCCTCTCTGGTATTTGCCGTTTGAATTACTGCCTTTTCTGGAAGCAGATTCACCACTCTTCGGTGAACAGATAAAGATTCGCTACGCCGCGACTCCGGCGCTGGCTTTACGACCAGTGTCAGCAAGTCCAGCCACAAACAAAATCGGAATCGCAACCGGTAAGTTTTTTGCACCTCGCGACCTCGAAGTCAATCAGCAAATTGTAGACTCGATTGTTGATGTTGTGACTGATTCACTTCCTCTTCCCGACGCCAACAAGACTCCCACTGCACTCTTGGGCAGCGAGATTGGTCATCTAGCCATTGCTGCCCCACAGACACCGAATAGCAATAATTTATTGCTCACTCCAATGGCCCCTTATGAGCAAACAAACCCACTCGGAAATCTTGCAGCATGGCTACGCTTCCCCACTCAGGTTCCCGCCACTGTGATTCTTGCTGGCTTCCGAACCCCGGTCGGGTTGGGGCGTAGGGGAGACGGGTCG